>JAFVTL010000114.1 GCA_017503235.1 Bacteroidaceae bacterium
CACAAGGATACTCCCAAGAAGAAGCCTGCAAATTAGGAGTATACATACACGGAACAGCCGGTGACATCGCCGCAGAACGGTTCTCCGATATCGGGATGACCTCCGGCGACATCATCGCATCCTTGCCCGAAGCCTGGAAGAGGCTCCAGCAAGGCCGTTCTATTTGAACCGGATAATTATTACTATATATAATAAAGGAAGAGAAAATGACAAGAAAGACACTCATAGCCGCAACCCTGTTCTGCACGCTTACCGCAAATGCACAGGACATTACTCCGTACGTTCCCGGTGTAACCGCAGAAGGAATCGTATATTACCTGCCCAAGACGGAATTGGAAGTTACGGTCACCGCTACATTGAAGAGTTTCCAGCCGGGCGAGCTCTGCCAATATGCAGAACGTTACCTGAGACTCCAGGACGCTTCCTCCATGCCCGAACAGACTTGGGAAATCAATACGATAGAAGTAACTCCCGTCGGGGTTCCCAATCCGGAGCTTGCATTCGCCATCAAGTTGAAGGACAAATCGGCTGCATCGCAAGTCGAACTGACCGACGACGGTATCATCAAAGCCATCAACACCACTTCGCCACAGGAAAAGAAAACTGAAAAAGCCCCATTCGTTCCTGTTCAGCGCAAAGACCCACGCAGCTATATGACGGAAGAGATGCTGATGACCGGCTCATCCGCCAATTTAGCGGAATTGGTTGCAAAAGAAATTTACAGCATCCGGGAAAGCAGGAACAGCCTGACTCGAGGACAGGCGGACTATATGCCTGAAGACGGGAATGCACTCAAACTGATGCTCACCCAACTGGAAGAACAAGAAAAAGCACTGACGGAACTGTTTACAGGATATACGGAAATCAGCGAACAGACATTTACCTACCGAGTGGCTCCATCCGAAGACCTCGACAAAGAAGTCCTGTTCCGTTTCTCTACCAAATTAGGCATCATGAACAAAAAGAACCTGGCCGGCGACCCGGTATACATTTCCATTACTCAAGAAAAGAGCTTGCCAACGGCGGAAGAGGAAGAAAAAGGAAAGAAAAAGCCTAACGGAGTTACCTACAACATCCCCGTCAACGCACAGGTTATCATTCAGATGGGAACAAAGAAATACTACGAAGGCAAGATTCCGTTCGCACAATTCGGCACTACCGAAATCCTGACTTACGAACTGTTCAACAAGAAGAACAATACCCGAGTCATCTTTGAACCGACTACCGGAGGAATTGTCAAGATTGACAAGGACTAAGCAAAAAGGAAGGGGGCGTTTTGAAACGCCCCCTTCCTTTTTTTATCACTTCTTGATATTAGGTTCTTCCAACCCATATCCTTTCTTCTTGTCCTCGGCCTTCAGCCAGATACCTAACAAGAAAGCGAATACGCCCAAACTTGCAAATATCAGCATCGGTACCTTGTAATCGTAATCGCCACCGGCTTCCACACCCGGATTGGCCCACACCAACGCTTTACCGATAATGATGGGGAATGCCCACAGACCAATGTTCTGAATCCAGAATATCACGGAATAAGCCGAACCCAAATAACGGTTTTCTACCAACTTAGGAACAGAAGGCCACAAAGCTGCCGGCACCAAAGAGAAGGAAATTCCCAACACAATGATAGCAGCGTATGCCACCACATAGCTGGAAGCATCTCCGCTCAACGGATAAATCGCAAAGATAAGGTGGCAGGCACTCATGAGCAAAGCGCCCAAAATCAGCATAGTAGCACCCTTACCCTTATTATCCAAGAACCAACCCAAAATAGGAGTCAGAATCATGGCGCCCACCGGGAACCAGGAGAACAAGGCCGAAGCATCTTCTGTCGCCATATCCAAACGGTTTTCCAACATACTGGTCGCAAACTTCTGGAAGGGGAAGATGGCCGAATAATAAAGCACACACAAGCCTGCTACAATCAAAAAAGTCTTGCTGGTGAACAATTTACCCAAATCGCTGACCTTGAACGGGTCTTCGGGTTCACCTGCAGCGGCGGCACCCAACTGAGCATCCAATTTCTTGTCCATAAAGGAGTAAACGATGAAAGAAATCAGGCCGACACAAAGCAAAGCACCGACAACCGCTACCGGACGAACAACATCCGGAGTGCCCAAATTGGCCACGAACGGAGACAAGCGGAACACGGCAAACACGCCCAAACGAGCGATAGCCATTTCAAGCCCCATAGCCAAAGCCATTTCCTTGCCAGTAAACCATTTTACGATGGCCTTGGAAACTGTAATACCAGCCATTTCCACTCCACAACCGAAGATAGCGAAACCGGCTGAAGCTAATTTAGCATTGGCAGGGAAGGATGTCCAGAAAGAGTTCAGGAAATCATAAAGCGCATTGCCTTCCACAAAATACGGGCTGATGGCATACAACTTGATAGCACCACCTATTACCATAACCGAGCCGGACAGGATAGCGGTAAAGCGCACACCCATCTTGTCGAGGATGATACCTGCGAATATCAAGAAAAACGCAAATACATTCAAGAAATATTCCGAGCTGGCAAATGTCCCATAAGTATCCGCACTCCAGCCCACCTGCGTTTCGAGCATAGTTTGCAACGGAGACAACACATCCACAAACATATAAGCAAAGAACATAGCCGAAGCCACCAGCACCAACGCCGTCCATCTCATGAACGGAGAATCATTCAGTTTCTTTTGAAGTTCATTCATAGTATATCAAAGATTAAATGTAAATAAGAATATGCAAATATAAGAAACTGTTTTGAAATGATAAAATCCGCAAACAAGATATAACCGATACGGAAGAATATCCAAAGCATTAAGACTATCCTATTCTTCTTTAAATTATTTAACGGAGATATTTTTACAGAAAGAAAAAAGGAACACCACATACGGGGTATGGATAACTGCCACATTCTTCTTTTTCCCCAACTTTGCAGCAGTAAAATAGAACACAGATTCATGGAAGAAACAGACATCAAAACCATCAGTATTGAAGATTTCAAGGCAAACAAACACTTGTTGGATTATTGCGAACACGATGTGATTGTCGTCAAGAACGAAAACTTTAGCGGAAAAATCACGGAGGACATCCGACTTTCAGATTGTTTCCTCATCGTATATTGCTTTGAAGGCGAAGCAGTACTGAACATCAACAACAAGGATTACCGGCTGAACAAAGATTGCACGGCCGTATTGCTGCCAGGAAGCATCATCCGTAAACCATCGCAAAAAAGACAGAAGGATGCCAATATCCGCATCATCGGCTTCTCCACCGATTTCATGAAAAAAGTTGCTCCGCGAATGAAAAAGGAGACTTGGAACATCATCTACCAGTTGCATCAGAATCCGATTCTTCCCAGCGGGCCGAAGGAATCCTACAAGTTCTACCTATACAAGGAATTGGCCTACACACTGATGAACGAGCTGCAGCATCCTTTCCGCGATGAGATACTGAAGCACTATTTTGCCGCCATCTTCTGCGAAATGATGGGCGAAATGAGCAAAGTTCTGCCTCAGGAGAATGTATCCATCCCTTATCAGAACAACCGTTCGAACTGGATATTCCGAAAATTCGCCGAATTGGTCATGAAGGATGACGGTACCCACCGGTCAGTGTCCTACTATGCCGACTTGTTGTGCTATTCGCCCAAACACTTGTCCACCGTAGTGAAGCAAGTATCCGGCCGTTCGCCATTGCGCATCATCAACGAGCATGCCATTGACGCCATCAAATATCAGCTTGAGCACTCGGACATGAGCATGAAGGAATTGACGGAATACTTCAAATTCGCCAATCCGTCCTTCTTCGGGAAGTTCGTGAAACAACATACGGGGATGTCACCCCAACAATACCGCAACCAGCATACGGAGTAAAAGGAATTGCTTCATAAAAGAAAAATAGGGTACGCAAAGCGCACCCTATTTTCTTTATATATGGTTTTGGATTACTTAGCCAACTTACCATCTGAGCCAAGCACGTTGATGATTTTGTGCTTGTACATCTTTTCCATGTTGTCGCGAGCCGGGCCGAGGTACTTGCGCGGGTCGAATTCAGCAGGCTTTTCAGCCAATACCTTACGAACAGCAGCAGTCATAGCCAAACGAGAGTCAGAGTCGATGTTGATCTTGCAAACAGCGCTCTTGGCAGCTTCACGCAACCATTCTTCAGGAATACCGATAGCAGCCTTCAAGCCACCACCATATTGGTTGATAGTTTCAACTTCTTCCTGAGGGACTGAAGAAGATCCGTGCAATACGATAGGGAATCCAGGAAGCTTAGCTTCAACTGCCTTCAATACATCGAATGCCAATGGAGGAGGAACCATACGACCAGTTGCTGGGTCGATAGTACATTGTTCAGGAGTGAACTTGTAAGCACCGTGAGAAGTACCGATTGAGATAGCGAGTGAGTCGCAACCTGTACGTGTAGCGAAGTCGATAACTTCTTCAGGGTCAGTGTAAGTGTGGTGATCAGAAGAAACTTCGTCTTCAACGCCAGCCAATACACCGAGTTCACCTTCTACAGTTACATCGAACTGGTGAGCATATTCAACTACCTTCTTAGTCAAAGCGATGTTTTCTTCGTAAGGGAGGTGAGAACCGTCAATCATTACTGAAGAGAAACCAGCGTCGATACAGCTCTTGCAAGTTTCGAATGAATCACCGTGGTCGAGGTGGAGAACGATTTCAGGATGTTCACAACCCAAATCCTTGGCATATTCTACAGCACCCTGTGCCATGTAGCGCAACAATACACCGTTTGCATAGTTACGGGCACCCTTAGATACCTGAAGGATAACCGGTGACTTGGTTTCAACAGCAGCCTTAACGATAGCCTGCAGCTGTTCCATATTGTTGAAGTTGAATGCAGGAATTGCATAACCGCCTTCAACTGCTCTGGCAAACATTTCCTTAGTGTTCACCAAACCCAATTCTTTGTAATTTACCATAGGTTTAATTTTTTATAATTGTGAGTAATTTATTTCCAGCTGCAAAATTAAGCATTTAAAGTCAGAATATGGATAAAATACCTCTAAAATTATCAAACAAAATAAGATAATGAGGAGAAAAGACGAAAAAAACATTCAATTCTTTTCCCATTTCAAAGAATTGACCTATCTTTGCAGTCCGAATGTACGACCATTACACATTGTTGTTACCAAACAAGCAATAATAACAATAAAAAATATACAAAAATGAAAAAAGGTATTCATCCCGAAAATTACCGTCCGGTAGTATTCAAGGACATGTCTAACGGTGATATGTTCCTGTCTCGTTCTACTTGCAACACTAAGGACACTATCGAATTCGAAGGCGAAACTTATCCGCTGGTAAAGCTGGAAATCTCCAACACTTCTCACCCGTTCTACACTGGTAAGTCTAAGTTGGTTGACACCGCTGGTCGTGTTGATAAGTTCATGAGCCGCTACGGTAACCGTTTGAAGAAGTAATTTGAAACCTTTCAGGTTCTCACAATAAGGGGTTGCACAATGTGCAACCCCTTATTGTTTATATTCGTATCACTCAAAGCGACCGTTCTTCCATTCTAAGACCAAAGGTTCCTTTCGGAGATACTTCAGCAACTCTTTCCGGTCTTCTTCATTCAGATAGCCGGGAGTGGTATACTCGGCTTCAAGTATGGGACGTTCGACCGAAAGGGAATATTTCACCAGATACATATCAGCCATCTTGCGCACCTTATCCTGTACCTTGCCTATCGAATCGGCCGGCAAGTAAAAGGCATCCTCTGGTGGTAGGCAGAAATAATCATCCGTCGGAAGTTCCTTCCACATCGTATCATAGAAACGCACATCACTATCCGGCACATCGGTTTGAACGGTACGCACCACGCATATCACCTTCACGGAGTCGTTCATCGGCAACAGCTTCATCTCCATCGTACTGCTTGCGGTCATCTGCATTAGCAAGTAGTCTTTCGTCAGGGTCTTGAGTTCCGACTCTTTATCAAATCGGTTTCTCACCACGGCCTTCATGTTGCTATCCAGAAAGTCCACGCAATCCTCGCGGTTCACCTTCGTCAGAAGAGGAGCCACACTATCGGGCATCGATATGAATACGCTCCGCATGTCCTGCGCCATTACTGAGGCTACACAACACAAAGCGATACCAAAAAACAATATTCGTCTCATCCTTATTTTCATTTGCTACAAAGATAGTGAAAGGTGAGTGGAGAAAAAACAAGTTTACTTGATTTTTTATCCCGGGCCGCATCCTATCTTATCTATATCTATATTCTACTTCATTTTCACCGAAGCAACAAGGAGAAACATGCACAAAAAAAGAGTGGACGCAGATTCACATCTACCCCCACCCCTCATGTAACTTAGTTAAACTATAATAAGATTAGGATTTTATTTTGCTTTTTTATTTTAATACCATTTTACGTTTTGGTTGCTCACGTAGTTGACGAATTCAGGGTATTTGTCCTTGATATTCTGACGTTCAGCTGGCCATTCGAAGTAAGGAGCCACACAAATCTTTTTCGGTGCTTCTCCTGTATTTGTATCAAGCACATATTCCTTGCTACCATCACGTACTGTAATCTGAATTTCATCCGGCGAATCACAATTATCCAGTCTGAAAGTTACCGGATTCTTTGTTTCTCCCATACCGGTATTTACCATGACATCTGTTGCCACACCGAACGCTTCATGAACTTCTTTATTTCCAATATACAATGGCAATGTACCACCAGCGGCAAGCAATGTAATGTTTGCATAGCACTGCTGAACACCATTGTTATCCCAAACATTCGTTTTCACGATTTCCATATCGAACACCACATCGTTGAAGTCAAAGTCTCCGATTTCACCCAAGTCTTCAGCGATGACGCGATACACGTTTGAGGGGTAACCCGGAGTGATTTTCACAATCCAATCATTGAATACCCAGTCACGTTCTATCTGCTTATCAGCAGAATCACCGTTTGCATAGAAGTCAAAACCGATATAATAAGAGCCATCGATTTCGAGAATGATATATTCAGTGTGAATAGCTCCATCCAAAGTATTTTTATAGCCGAATTGCTTAGTTGCATCCGCACAAGCAGCTATGTTGGACATGAGAGTTGAGCCTATATAAGTAGCATACGTTGTACCTGCATTTTCATATTTACTAACATTTTTATTATTACCGTTATTGAAATTATTAACATGCTCATAATCGGTTTTGTTTCCATAATTATCAGTAACATTACCTTCATTACCGGCGTTATAAACCACTAAAAGTTCCATCTTATTTGATGATACCCCACCATTTTGTTCTGCTCCATTCTGATCAACCCATGAATAAGTATCGGTACCTTTATAAACTTGTTGAATCCAAAAGTTGCTTTCTTCAATCAAAATAGTATTAACAGCATCTTTACGTTCTTTACTAAATTCAGCAACAACAGCATCTCGTTCAGTTTCTGTCACGTTATCAATAGGATACCAATTATTATACAAAGCGGTTGCATCCATAATCGATGCACGGCTTCCTAAATTATTGAACCCCCAAGTATGATATGGGTCAATATTTCCAAATTGAGAAAGGAAAGCGCGATTGTACTGTGCATTCTTAAGAGCAGCGGTCATATCGGGATTGTACAAATCATCCACCTTGTTACTACAAGATGAGAAAACTCCCATCACCGCCAAAAGCATAAAAAAAATCTTTTTCATTTTCAATATCTGTTTTTATTATTTCCGAAATAAACAATGTCGCATTTCTGACGATGCAAATGTAAAGCGCGATTCTTTAATCCGCAAACATTTTGAAAGTGATTTTCTCTCGTGTATTAAAATAGATAAATACACCTCTCTTTTTGATGAAAACACCTACAACGAACAAAAAGCCGATGTAACATAAATAAAGAAAAATGTAACACGTATTTTAATGAGAGCTCGATAGATTTTTCAAGTTGCAAAAACATCCTTCAAAAGAATCAGAAGCATACAATACGTTGATTACCAAATTCAATTCCTGACTTTTTCCTCTGATTTTTATCTTCCAGAAAAATCAGGACAATGGTTAGAAAGCAACGCTTTATACAACGGAAAGCTATGCTTTATTGGATGCAAAGTATAGAGATATCCATCAAAACTCGTCCCCTATCCATTCACTTGCCGTTTCCTGACTTTTTCAAAACCAATTATTCAGCCAAAAAAGTCAGGAAACGGCATTGTAAGTCAGGAAGTTACAGACTACTGATTCTTTTGAAAGATGATTTTTAATAGTTGTTTTATTATGATTAAACTTATACCGAATTCACGTTATTTTACCATAATTCAGCAATGGCAGGACACTCTTCACCCGTAGATTCCTCAGATGGTGCAACTTCATAAGAGAAGGTCGGCATAAGCCGACCTTCTCTTACATTTGAACTGAACTTTATCATTCAACGCTAAAAACACTTTCTGTTGCAAAATCCGTTGAGTACCAATCAACGCCAGTATTGTAACCAGCTCCCCACAGACCAAACTTTGGATAGGCAGCACCAATACTGGTATACTCTACCGGCCATTTCCATGGTGCAGGTACACATATCATTTGAGGTGCACTACCTTGAGTTGGAGCAATAGCAGTCTTCACATTGCCATCACCATTTATAATATCGATTCTGATTTTACCCATATCAGAACTGGAAATAGAGAAGTCAGTTGGAACTTTAATCTTTTTCACCATACCTTCAAAAACGCTTCCGCTTTCCATATCTTCCTCTAAGGTATTAATCATCTTACTAGTATCATCAAAACCAAAAAGACCATGAATTTCACCAATCAATTCATTGTTAACATATACATTAGCTGGGATAGTACCACCCGCCGCCAGTGCATGAACAATAGCTGTGTCCTTGCCTGACACATAAGTAATGCTAAACACAATATCATTAAAGTCATAATCACCAATAGAGCCTAAGTCTTCACTAGCAATTATCCATTGAATTCCTTCCGCTGGAGTTTCTGGAACATAATCATCAGGAATATTACCATGGCCTGTACAATCAGATTTTTCCAAATCATCCCCCTTATATGCTGGGAAAATAGCGAAATCTGATTCACCGACGCCTGACAATCCATACATCAAGTGCGGCGACATATTATCAACCACCCATTTTGTCTGATTACCAACCAATTGGTCTGTCTCCAAATAAATTTTTCCTTCAACTTTGGCTTCACCTGCCGTAGTATATAATGCTTCAGCGGATATCAAAGCCGTAGACTCACTATTTCCCACATACTTAATAACAGGAGTATAACCCATATCATAATAATCCGCTCGAACAATAGAATTCTCACGTAAAGTCACATAATTGGTATGAATTGTACAACATTCTAACGCCGTATTAGCATTTTGGTTTAAATAAAGGACTTCTACACGTTCAGTTGCACGGAACAAGCAACCATTATTCAATGTACCTTGCATATTATTAGGATTACCAAAACGAACGACTTCCATCTTACCCCAATTGGTCAAGAGATCTTCATCATTACCAAAATAAATTTGAGTACCTGTATATATACCTGTTTCTGCATTATAGAATGTACCATAACTTGCAAATTTCATATACTCTATATTCTTCATGGTACCAGCATTATATATCAAAGCACCACTACCTACAGGATACAAACTAAATTGCGCATTTCCACTACCAGTAGTAGTTGTAATAGTTTCATCCCTCGTTTCAAATTTTGAATCAGTAATAGCTCCACGATCTATCTTTGTTTTGAAACTGGTTTTATTGTTAAGATCGCTGCAATCACCATTTATCACCGTTTCCTGACCATTAATTTTGAGACTAATATCATCAAAATAATATTTATTAGCTGCATCAAAAACATTCAGATTAAAGGCTAATGAATATCCATTGGCTTCATTATCTCTAAAATTACCAGAAATTTCAACTTTCTTCCAATCTGTTTCAAAATTAATTTTACCTACATTAGAAATATATTCACTCGGTGCTTTATGAATTTGCACGTCTGATTGTGCTGCTTTTTCTGCTTTTACATTCATGGAAAGAGTCCACGATTGTCCTGCTTGAAAAGTATTATTTGAAACTACCCAGAACTGAGTATCCCAATCCTGCTCAACCTGATCTTTCGATTCAACGACAATATAAGAATGAGTAATAGTCGTGGTAACAGTAGTTGATTCACCATTCGACTTATCTTCCACCAAGCCGCCTGGCATCACTATAAGTCTAGAAGGAGCATTAAAAGTATGCTCACCTGACACCAAATTCAGCGTACCACCATCTGCCACAATAATATCCAATTGACCGATAGAGCCTGATGAATTCAAATTCAACACGCCACCATTAGCTATAACCAACTTAGTATGATTATTACACCAAATAGGAAAGCGGTTTTGAGATTCTTCAACCCCTGTGATAACAAAAACACCACCATTAGCAAAATCATTTACATAATTTGGATAAGAACTAAACTTCTTTCCCGTGGCTATCATATTGTTCACTTCTTCCACAGTATACGGACAAGCCATTTTAGTAGATTCCAAATCACCATCTACCATAGCTCTTGCACCTTGCGGATTTACATCACCAAAAGTTGCATTGAGGACGCCACCAGCGGCTTGTATAGCTTTCACTGCACGGCGACCACTTTCTTCCACACGCATCACATAAAAATACTTCAAGCCATTGGGTGCATCGAACTTGATGCTGGTTTCAGCATAGCCTTCTGCATCGGTAGTGACACCAGTGGTTGCCATCAACTTGGCATCCTTGTCATAAAGCGGATTGCTGGTGTAGATGTTAAACGTATAGTCAGCCAACGCATCTTCCTTAATAGAGAGATTGGCTTGAACTCCTAGAGCGACATTCCAAGTCTGGTTCGGGTCGATTTCCCCAAACTGCTTCTTCCACTGAGATTCGTAATACTCACGAACAAATTCCGGGTCGTACATGTCCCCGTGGTCACGGGTACAAGAAAAAATGATGGCAGAGAACGCCATCAGGCACAATAAAATCCTCTTCATATAGTTTAATTTAAATAATTATCCTAAGTTTAACTAATATTATGAGGACAAATATAAAGAATAAAAATATACGTTGTACTTTTTTTGCTCTTTTTTTTATTTATAAGGTATTATTTTTTAAGCGATTATAATTATTTTTCGCGCGCCGAACGGCTCTTCACGATGAGGTAAAGCCCCAACAAAACAAGGGGCAGACTAAGCCACTGGCCAATATTGAACGTCATGGAAGCCTCTTGTGCCACCTGCGGATTCTTCATAAATTCCAATGCGATACGCGTACCGAAAAAGATGAGAAGTGACACACCGGTTATCAAACCGACGTATTTCTGCAAATGAAACTTATGATACATCAGCAATGACACCACTCCAGCTACCAGGCAATAGAGCATTTCATAGATTTGAGTAGGATGGCAAGCTTGTCCGGCATAGAGCTGTTGCCATTCGCGGGAACGGACAAACTCGAAACCCCAAGGCAAATCGGTCGGAAAACCAAAGATTTCAGAGTTCATCAGATTACCGAAGCGGATGCAGAAACAGAGTACGGCTACAGAAGGGATAATGCGGTCGAACAACCACCATACGCTCTGCTTGGTCACTTTACGGGAATAAATCCAAGCAGCCAGAATAACACCAAATGTACCTCCATGGCTGGCCAATCCGCCTTCCCATATCTTCAAGATTTCTACCGGATTGGAAGTATAGTAATCCCACTGATAGAACAAGCAATGCCCCAAACGAGCTCCTACAATCACACTGATAATGCTATATACAAACAATTTGTCCACCCATTCTTCAGGATACTTTTCCTTCTTGAACAACCATTCGGCATACTTGTAGGCCAGGATAAACCCTATCCCCCACATCAAACCATACCAGCGGATTTGACGCCCTGCTATCTCAAAAATTGTAGGATCAACGTCCCATACTATACTTGCTATCATCACTAATCTATTATCATGTAGTTAAAGGAGATAAAAGAGTTATCGCTTCGCTCGTCCTTCGGACCAGGAGTTAAAGCCAATAGCCCGATAGATATTCACGCGACCAATAATCGAAGCTATCGGCTCTAACTCCTTAAGCTCGAAGAGCCGATAACTCCCTTTAACTCCATTAATTCCTTATATACACTTATACCAAGTGTGCAATCAACTCTTCCCGTTCACCGTGCAACAAATCAATGACCGGCACTTCAATCATGGTGTAGCATCCTGGTTGCTGGCGCATCGTTGCGCGAGCACAGCACACCATCACTTGAGCCGTTAAAGCCGGGTTATTTATTTTCATATTGAACTCGAACAACTGGTTGTGAGTGGTTCCCGATACGCCCTTGCGTACCAAGTTAACCCCATGTCCCACATCGTTCAAATCATCCACACAAGGCACTTGCTTCACGTGGGTTTCATCATTCACGAAATAAGGGTCAGCTTTAACAGCAGCCTCAACAGTCTTGAAGTCAGCACCTTCCTCCAGTTCTACATACACCATACGACGATGGATTCCTGTACCTGTAGGGATGGTCATTGACAAGGCATCCTTCACACCCTCAATGGCACGAACGGCTACCGAATGTCCCATACTACGGCCAGGGCCAAAGTTGGTATAAGTAATACCCTTAGGGGCAATGGCTTCCAGCAAAGTACGCACTACCGAATCACTTCCCGGGTCCCATCCTGCTGAGATGATGGCTACCGAACCATGTTCCTTGGCTGTTTCGCCCAACGAGCGGCGGAGGGCTGTAATCTGTGTATGTATATCGAAGCTATCCACGGTATTGATGCCCAATGCAAGAATCTTGTTGGCTTGTACTTCCACCTGACGAGTGGGACTCGCCACGATAGCCACGTCCACATCCTTCAATTCGGTAATATCCTTTACCACTTCATAGGCAGCGAGTTCTGCTGGTTTATTTTCAGCGCCGTTACGACGGATAACGCCTGCAATTTCAAAATCAGGAGCAGCTTGAAGTGCTTCCACAACCGACTTTCCAATGTTACCGTAACCCACTACGGCAGCTCTAATCTTCTTCATTATCGTTCGTTTTTATATCCTATTTCTTTAATTATGACGCAAAAATAGACATTTTGTTTTACACCTATATAAATATATAGCAAATATTTTTAAATTTGCGGATAAATAACAAACAACCATATGATAGAATACATTAGAGGCGAACTAGTAGAAACGACTCCGGCTCTTGCCGTCGTTGATTGCAATGGCATGGGCTACGCCATCAACATTTCATTGAACACCTACTCGGCTATCCAGGGTAAACCGAGCGTCAAGCTCTACATCCACGAAGCAATCCGTGAAGACGCGCACGTGCTCTTCGGCTTCTCTACCAAACAAGAAA
Source organism: Bacteroidaceae bacterium (assembly GCA_017503235.1). GTDB lineage: Bacteria > Bacteroidota > Bacteroidia > Bacteroidales > Bacteroidaceae > Phocaeicola. The sequence continues at coordinate 13,339 of JAFVTL010000114.1, forward strand.
GGGAGTTATTCCTGTTGTTGATAACCGTATCGGGCATTGGTGGCAACACGGCACGCATGATACTCTCCGCCCTCAGTCCTGCCGAACTTTGCAATGTCATCAGCTCGGGCAATGACAAGCTACTGAAAAGTGTTAAGGGCATTGGGCTGAAAACCGCCCAACGAATCATTGTGGACTTGAAAGACAAGATTTCAGCTACAGGTATGGAAACGGTAGCGGGAAGCGCCACAACCCTTTCGCCCGCCCATTCGGAAGTACACGACGAAGCGATTGCTGCCCTTACCATGTTGGGATTTGCACAAGCCCCTTCACAAAAGGTGGTAACGGCCATCCTGAAAGAAGAACCAGAACTGCCGGTAGAAAAGGTTATCAAATTAGCGTTGAAACGGTTATAAATAGTCGAGCAGCATCGTACTATTCAACTTGGTGCCACGGCCTTGGCAGCGTCTTGCCACGGCTTTGGCAACAATCTGCCAAGGCCGTGGCAAAGTTCTGCCAAGAACTGGGAAAAGGTTGGCACTCCACAGATACTTGTAGAGAGGTTTAAAAGCAATAATAAAGGGAATTGTTCCTACTCCTTCACCTCAGCTGTCTTCGCTTCCTCCATCTTTCTCGTTACGAACTGAATCTTCAAGTTCGCTTCCTTCTGTTGCTTGCGGATTTCTTCCATGCCGGAGAGGATACGAGACAATTCCATCAACTCAACGATGGCCTTACGGTCGTTTTTCTGCAGAGTGGTGCGATAGGTCTTATCGCCAACAAATTGGAGTTGGATATTTTTATCTTGATTGGTCACAATAAAGCCTGCAACGCCACCATCCTCACCGACTTTATAATCAGCCTTTTCAACGGTGCGTCCCAAATCGGTGGTTACGTAACTGTCTTTCGCCATCGGTGTTTCAGCAAAAGTATCACCCACGCTCACCTTCACTGAGGTGTGGTTCAACTTACCTCCAGCGCAATAGATGGATGTCAACGACATTTCGCCCAACTCATTCACTTGGGCACGAAGGAACGAACGGCCGATATTCTTTTCAACAACCTGAGTCGGATAGAACCAATTGCCCACTTCCTGATAGGCGGTATCCTTCTCCAATACAAAATTTCCTTTGATAGAATCAAACTGAAGTTGTTTTACCTGCATCATGCTATCCAGATAGACAAGTGTCTTCTGTTGTTCCTTCAAGTCGACCTGTTGCATGAGCCGTATGCCCTGCTTACGGGCTTCGAAAGCTTTCGGATAAAGCACCTTAATACTGTCAATCTGCAGCTTAGCTTCACTGAAATTATCTTGTTGCAATGCAATTTCTGCCTTCTGCAAACGTTTCTGGGCTTCTTTTTCGCCACCGTCACCACATCCTGACAATACTGTCAAGGCCAATAATACCGACAAACCATACCTTTTCATATCTTTCATCTTTGATTGTGACGACAAAAATAGTAATTTTGCAGTTCATTACAGCAAAAATGGAACTGAAAGAACATTTTAAAGGCAAGATTTTCCAATTGATATCCGAAACTGCTGATGAGCTGGGATTAGAATGCTATGTGGTAGGAGGATATGTACGCGATATATTCCTGAACCGTACTTCCAAGGACATTGACGTCGTCGTAGTGGGCAGCGGTATAGAAATTGCTCAAGCTTTCGGCAAGAAACTGGGTAAAGGAGCGCATGTCTCCGTTTTCCGAAACTTTGGCACGGCACAGGTGAAATATCGTGACACGGAAGTGGAGTTTGTTGGGGCGCGCAAAGAATCGTACAGCCACGACAGCCGGAAACCGGTGGTTGAAAACGGCACTCTGGAGGACGACCAGAACCGGCGCGACTTTACCATCAACGCCATGGCTGTATGCCTCAACCGAGCACGTTACGGAGAACTTGTTGATCCTTTTGGCGGATTGAACGACTTGAAGGAACGAACCATCCGAACCCCACTTGACCCAGACATTACATTCAGCGACGATCCTTTACGCATGATGCGGTGCATCCGATTCGCCACCCAATTGAATTTCTACATAGAAGACGAGACGTTCTATGCTTTGGAGCGCAACAAAGAACGCATAAAAATCATCAGCCGTGAACGGATTGCCGATGAATTGAACAAGATACTCCTTTCGCCTGTCCCCTCAAAAGGATTTGTCGAACTGGACCGTTGCGGTTTGTTACCGCTCATCTTTCCCGAACTTGACGCTTTGCAAGGTGTTAATGTCAAGAACGGACGGGCACACAAAGACAATTTCTACCACACCCTGGAGGTAGTTGACAACATAGCCAAGCATACCGACAATCTATGGTTGCGATGGGCTACATTACTGCATGACATCGGTAAACCACGCACCAAGCGCTGGGAGCCGAAGGCGGGATGGACATTCCACAACCACAACTATATCGGTGAGAAAATGATTCCGGACATCTTCCGCAAGATGAAACTGCCGATGAACGAGAAGATGAAGTATGTACAGAAGCTCGTTGGGCTACATATGCGGCCTATCGTCATTGCGGATGAGGAGGTTACCGACTCGGCCGTCCGCCGTTTACTCTTTGAAGCGGGTGACGACATTGACGACCTGATGCTGTTATGCGAAGCGGACATCACCTCGAAGAACGAAGTAAAAAAACAGCGTTTCCTTGACAACTTCAAGCTTGTACGATTCAAACTGAAGGACCTCGTAGAGCGCGACTACAAGCGATTGTTCCAACCGCCCATCGATGGAGAAGAGATTATGCGTATATTCGGATTAGGTCCTTGTCGCGAAGTCGGTATTCTGAAAGACACCATCAAGAATGCGATTCTGGACGGCAAAATATCAAACGAATACGATGAAGCCTACCAATTCATGATGGAAAAGGCAGAAAAAATGGGATTGGTACCTAAGGCATAAAAAAGTGTCCGTACCAAAACGAACTCCTGTCATTATAAAGGCACGGATTACACGGATCGCACGGATAAATTATGTGTTTACATACACTAAAAACCGTGTTAATCCGTGTAATCCGTGCCTTAAATAAAGAGGATACGCTTTACCCCTTATCCTATTATCAGAACAGGAATCGCAACAAATCGTTGAAGTTCGCCCAAATCAACAAGGCAAACAGCAAGAACATACCTACCACCTGGGCACGTTCCATAAACTTGTCACTCGGTTTGCGACGAGTTATGATTTCATACAAAAGGAACAGCACGTGGCCACCATCCAAAGCCGGAATGGGTAAGATGTTCATGAATGCCAAAATGATACTCAGCAAAGCGGTCATTTCCCAAAAACGATGCCAGTCCCATACTTTGGGGAAGATACTTCCTATAGTACCGAAACCACCCACGCTCTTGGCGCCTTCCTTGGTAAAGACATATTTCATATCGTTCACATAGCCCTTCAATGTATTCACACCCATAGCAATACCCGCAGGGAACGATTCGAAGAAGCCATACGACAAACGGGTTTGCTTGTAGCTCAATGCATTTTTCAACACTCCTACCTTATATAAAGAGTCTGTCTGCAAGGAAACTGTATCGCGCAATCCGTTTCGAGAATACACAATATCCAATGCAGCATTTCCCTTACCTTCAGCCTCCGCATCAGCCTGCAATGCCGCCATCTCGTACAAGAATGTATTCCACGAACCAACAGTCTTGCCATTCACAGCCAGCAAGCTGTCTCCTTTTTGAAGACCTGCCTTTTCGAAAGGCATTCCTACAATTACAGAATCGACCACATTCGGCATCAACGGTTCTACAAAAGGAGGATTATCCTTTGCTATATCCAACAGACTAACCTCCGGCATAAAGATTTCGGTTTCCAAACCGCCACGGTTTACCTTTATTACGTGAGCTTCGGCAACGGCCCGAAGCATATCCACATCAAAACGGGTTAACGGCGTATCATCAGCACTCAGCAGAATATCTCCATCCCGGAAACCGATTTCCTCAGCCCGTTCATTGAATTCCATACCATAAGTCATATCCTGTAGTGCTACATATTCATCTCCCCACTTGAAAAGAATCATGGAATAGATGAACAGCGCCAACAAGAAATTCATCAACACGCCCCCTATCATAATGAAAAGACGTTGCCATGCCGGTTTCGCACGGAACTCCCATTCTTCCATCGGGTGGTTCAAGTCTTCAGAACTTTGTGTTTCATCTACCATACCAGCAATTTGCACATAGCCGCCTAACGGTAACCAACCCACACCATATTCCGTTTCGCTATTCTTAGGTTTGAACTTGAAGAGCGAGAACCAGGGGTCGAAGAACAAATAGAATTTAGTCACACGGACTTTAAATAATCTCGCAAAAAAGAAATGCCCCCCTTCGTGAATAATCACCAACAACGAAAGGCTCATCATCAGTTGAAGGGCACGAATCAAAAATGTTTCCATTTATATTAGTGTTTTAAATTATCCTCCGATCAAGCATGATGCCACACGACGCGCTTCAGAATCAGTAGCCACATAATCCTCATAAGTCGGGGTCTGAATGAATGCTACCTTCGCCATCGTCTCCTCTATTATCTCGCTCATGCGCAAGAACGGAATTCGATCCTTCAAGAAGGCCGCCACCACAGCCTCATTCGCAGCATTCAAGATACATGCCATATTACCACCCCGATTCAATGCTTCGTAGGCCAATCCCAAGCAGCGGAAACGTTTGATGTCCGGTTGTTCAAAAGTCAATTCCGTCATCTTCATGAAATCTAAACGGTCGAATGAAGCCTTGATACGTTGTGGATAAGAAAACGCATATTGAATTGGCAAACGCATATCCGGCACACCAAGTTGCGCTTTCACTGCTCCATCTTCAAATTGTACCATCGAATGAATAACTGACTGCGGATGTACTACCACTTCGATTTGATCAGGGCGCACCCCAAAGAGCCATTTGGCTTCAATGACTTCAAAGCCTTTGTTCATCATCGTGGCAGAATCAATCGTTATCTTTGCGCCCATATCCCAGTTGGGATGCTTCAATGCCTGTTCTTTGGTCACATGCTGCAGCTCTTCGATAGTAAACTTACGGAAAGGACCTCCCGAAGCAGTCAGAATTACCTTTTCCAAAGCATTGCCCGGCTCAAGACATTGAAAAATAGCTGAATGTTCCGAGTCCACCGGTAGAATCGGCGTTTTATATTGTTGCGCCAGAGCATTTATCAGTTCGCCCGCTACTACAAGAGTTTCTTTATTGGCCAAGGCAATTGTTTTACCGGCTCGAATAGCATTCATAGTAGGACGCAATCCCGCATATCCCACCATTGAGGCTAATACTACATCTATGGATTTGGCTTCTACAATCTCGCATAAAGCATCGGCTCCTGCATAAACTTGAATCGGCAAGTCAGCCAACATTTCTTTCAATTGCAGATATTTAGCTTCATTGGCAATCACTACAGCCGCAGGCATGAACTTACGCGCCTGTTCAGCCAATAATTCCACCTGATTATTTGCAGTCAAAGCATATGCTTCGTATAAATCGGGATGTTCCTCAATCACCTTCAAAGCCTGCGTACCGATAGATCCGGTAGAGCCCAATATGACTATTTGTTTCTTTTTCATCCTAAAATACAATATATTTCGAAGGGTCCAATGCATGTCCCCTATTCCATAATTCAAAATGTAAATGGGTACCTGAAGTCTTTTCGCCGGACTTACCCACCAAAGCTATGGCTTCTCCTGCTTTTACGGTATCGCCTTGCTTTTTAAGCAAGACACCGCAATGTTTGTATACCGAAACCATATCCTGACCATGAAGTACGGCTATGATATAACCGGAATCAGCTGTATAGGTTGCCATTAAGACGGTTCCATCAAGCACCGCCAAAACGCTTTCATTGGGATTAGACACTATGTCTAACCCATAGTGTCCCTTTTCGGCATCGAAACCAGCAGAAATCATACCGCGAGTGGGGCGATGAAAAATCAAGTCTGAAGTTCCACTTCCGTTCACAGAAGTAAGGTTGTAACGTTCACGCTCTTCATACTGTTTACGGAACTCTTCTTCTTCCCGAGTACGTTCCATCAGCTCTTCCGAACGCACAATCGTCAGAGAGTCAATAGACTGTACGGTATCTACCCTCACATTTCCGCTCAATATATCCTGAATATTCATGATATACATATTCTGACGAGTCAAAGCTTCTTGTAACGAATCAGCTCGCAAAGCATTGCTCACAATCTGCTCACGAACTTCACTATTCATATATCCAGGCAGGTAATTCCTTAAAGGCGTAAATGCAATGATAACCGCTGCAATCAAGAAAATGATGGTTACAGCAGAAAGCAAGACAGACATCCCGTTCAATTTAGATACATGAATGCCTATGACCTCCTCCAATGTATTCTCATTGATGATGGTCAACTTGTATTTGAACTTTATATTATTCCAAAATGCTTTCCGTCCTTTTTTCATAGGCAATTTCTATAAAAGACCTTCAGGCAACTCGACCGTCAGTATTCTTTTCTTCTTTTCAATTTTCACCATAAACTCTTCATGAGCCGGCAGAAGGATTTCTTCTCCATTATCCCGTTCGATGGCAAAGAGTACATTCATAGTACTATCATCCACCGCTACAATCTCACCCAAGAAGCCGGCATGTATATCATTGACTTGAAATCCGACGAAATAATTCCAAGTTGGTATAACTTCCGACTCATCTTCATCCACCAATGATTTCGGGAAATAGACCTCCACATTGGTAAACTTACGTGCTTGTTCGGCATTATCCACCCTCTCCAACTTCACTAAAGCAGTCGTTTCCGAACGAAAGCGATATTCCTCCAAAAAGAACGGAACAAAGATGCCATCGAGCAAACAAATGAAATAGTCACAATTTACTCTATCGAATATATCATCCGTAAAAGTAAAGGATAATTCACCTTTCACTCCATGAGGCTTGTTGAAAGTCCCGATTCTAACTACATCTTCCTTCCTTATCATCGCTTAAATTCTTGTAATTCTTGCTCCCAACGCATTCAAACGATGCTCAATATTCTGATACCCGCGGTCAATCTGCTCGATATTATGGATGCGGCTGCTTCCTTCCGCACTCATTGCCGCAATCAGCAAAGCTATACCGGCTCGGATATCCGGTGAAGTCATATTTCCACCTCGCAGATGGAATTGATGGTCGTGGCCGATTACGACCGCTCTATGCGGATCACACAAAATAATTTGTGCACCCATATCTATCAGCTTGTCCACAAAGAACAAACGGCTTTCAAACATCTTTTGATGAATCAGCACACTTCCCTTGGCTTGAGTAGCCACAACCAGAAGTACACTCAACAAGTCGGGGGTAAGTCCTGGCCAAGGAGCATCGGCTATCGTCATGATAGAACCATCCATAAAGGATTCAATTTCATAATGCTCCTGTTCAGGTATATAAAGGTCATCGTCACGTTGCTCCATCTTGATACCCAATCGACGGAAACTTTCAGGAATGATTCCCAAATTTTGGAAAGATACATTCTTGATGGTTATTTCACTTTGAGTCATGGCGGCCATTCCAATGAAACTACCGACTTCAATCATATCCGGCAAAGCAGTATGGACACATCCTCCCAAGCGCTCAACCCCTTCAATCACAAGAAGATTGGAGGCAACGCCCGATATCCGAGCACCCATCGCATTCAACATCTTGCACAATTGTTGCAAATAAGGCTCACACGCCGCATTATAAATGGTCGTTTTCCCCTTTGCCAGCACTGCTGCCATAACAATATTGGCCGTACCTGTTACCGAAGCCTCATCAAGCAGCATATAGGTACCAGTCAGTTCTTTGGCTTCTATTTGATAAACACTACGTAAAGCATCGTATTTGAAGCTGGCTCCCAATTTCTGTATTCCGACAAAATGGGTATCCAAACGACGGCGACCTATCTTGTCACCACCCGGCTTTGAGATGAGAGCTTTACCAAAACGTGCCACCAATGGGCCCACCAACATAACTGAGCCACGGAGACTGGAGCATTTTTTCAAGAAGTCATCACTTTCCAGATAATTCAAATCTACAGCATCCGCCTGAAATGAATAGGAATGCATCCCTTTTTTGGCCACTTTAACCCCCATTTCCCGTAACAATTGTATCAAATTGTTCACATCCAAGATGTCAGGAATGTTATTCACAATCACCTCTTCGGAAGTCAAGAGTGTAGCGCAAAGAATCTGAAGCACTTCATTCTTTGCACCTTGCGGGGTAATTTCCCCATGTAACTTATGTCCGCCCTCAATTACAAATGAAGCCATAGTATCACGATTTAGGATTAATGTTTTTTCCGTTGGTTATTGTATTGTTTACGCTGACCATTCGACTGACGACGATGTCCTCCCGTATTACGGAATTGTGAGCCAGTTGCCAATGAAGGGCCCATATTCAGGTCTTCCAATTTCAAATCTATTTTCCCTTTGGAATACTCCTTCAAGTCATCTAAGATCTTCTGGTCTTCAACTCCATCCTTATTCCATCCAATGAAACTCTTCTTCATCCGAACGGCAATCAAATCCACCAATTGCTTCCTTTCTTCTTCATCTTCCAACTCCACGGCCTTCTCTATCATTTCGCCAAGTATCCGTCCATAGTGACGGTAACGGATATTGGAGCTGGCATACGGAATAACTTCCGGCTTTACTTCCAATTCTTCAGGTTTGACCACTTCATAAGGATAGTCAATATCCAACTTAAAATCGGCCATGACCGCCAAATGATCCCAAAGCTTACGCTTGAAATCGGGCATATCCCGCAGAGACGGAAACATTCCTTCCATAATATTAACTATTGTTTCCGCACAACGCTGGCGTTCGTCCCTATCCTCTATTGTCAAGGCATAATCTACCATATTCTGTACACTTCTGCCATATTCCGGCAATGGTAGTCTTCTTCGCTGGGTATTATATTCCATTATTCAAACTTGTTTCATTCAACATTTAAAGGAGCTTCTTAGGAGTCGAAGCTATAAATTCTTTCAAATAGAAAGGCTCGAAATATGCCACATCCTTGAAGTCCTTACTTGCTAAGGCCCTCTCTGCCAACGGGAACATCCATCGGGCCAAAGGACGAACGCCTTCTATAAAATGAGCGTTAGGATGGGTAATCTTCTCGCGACACTTAGCGGCTCCGTTACCAAAAAAATAAACCGGCTGAGTTTCCAGATATTCCAAATATGAGTTCTCGTCCACGATATCAGCCGCTATGGGACGTTTCATATTCAAGGCACGGTCATAGATTGCTGCGTATACCTCCATGCGACGGGCATCAATCATGGGGCACAACAATGCGTCATCCGGCAAATCCTGTTGCAACAACACGGGAACACTCATCACCTCAAGGGTTGGGATAGCTATCAGAGGGAGATTGCGCCCATAACAAATCCCCTTAGCCATTGACACGCCTATACGAAGGCCTGTATACGAACCTGGGCCACAACTCACGGCCACTGCATCCAACGGCATGCCATGATTATCCACAAAAGACAAGGCCTCATCCACGAATACGCCCAATTGCACCGCATGGGAAGGTCCCTGCAAATCTTCCAATTTGAACTCCGCCAAACCATCTTCGCTGACAGCTACCGAACAAGCTTCCGTTGAGGTCTCAATATGCAAAATACACGCCATAATGCAATATTCCTATAATATAACGTGCAAATATACACTTTTATTTATAAAGTCAGTCCCCCAAACACTACTTTTCATAGCATTTGGGGGACTGCATCCTCAATATTTAGGAATTATTTACTTTGTGTACAAATCAATGGTATTCTGTATTTCACGAACACATACCGGACAATAGACATCAATACGATGGAACCAGTTCATCATACAGTTCGGCCATGGGCGATAAACGCCTTCCGACAGATAGCCTCCACCTTCATATACGCCAAGCTTCCATGGCTTTTTCGGGTCAAAGTCTGCAGATTTCGGATTTTGCGGATTCAATTCCCAATTGCTTTCCTTTACTGGAGTCGGCACGGGAGCGTCGCCTAGCAGTTCCTTCCAATCCTTCGATTCCAAATCGGTCAATGTGGTGATATTGGGTTCCCATGGCTCTACATTGGGGAAATAGAGGTCGCTCATTTCCGAACCGCCCACGTATTCATCGGCCAGACCTACAAACAAGTGGCCGAACTCATGGCTGTATGTCTTGCGGGTAGAAGCACCCGGGATATCAGCAGCACTGATGCCATAGAAATTATAGATACCACCGCCACCATACTTCTGTGAATTGGTAAGGATGTAAATGATTTCATAAGGAACATTGGCCGCTACGTCCAGGATTGCCTGATAATCTTCAATCATCTGATAACGTTCAGAGTCAAAGGTGTAATAGTGAGTCTTCAAACCAGTGTCGCGCCACAGATATTCACCAGGAATAGAAATGCCCGATTCCTTGCTGGGGTTCCATACCGCACGGATATTGAACTTGTCCTTGTTTTCTGAATAAGGAGAATAGCTGAAGAAATCATCAGCAAAACCCTTACAAGCAGCTACAAACTTATCCTTTTCGGCTTCTGTATAGCCTTCTGAAATCAGGACAATATCCACTCGCTTGGCGGGGTTACCTGTATAATGAACATCCATTGTAGAAAGTCCCGGATTGGAACGACGGATGAAATAGCTGTCCACATCGATTTCATAAGCGAATTTCTTGTGGAACTTTCCGGTGGCATTTTCACGAGAATAGAATTCTACCACCACATCGTTCTTAGGATAAGGGAACACAACGCCTTCAGGCATGGCCTTGCTTGTCACCTTGGCTTCGGGTGTAGCTTGCCATTCGCTGAACAACGTACTATAACCGCGTGAGTAAATGACCTTTCCGCTGGCTTTGTCCAAAACCTTGAACATTTGGTTACCCATTCCACGGTCATCTACCAGATAGTTCTTGTTGCCCGCCCAAAATGGTTCTTCAATCACTTCGTCCACGTAGAAATATTCGGATTTGGCATCACCTGCATGATAGAAATCCAAACGCATGGTCTTGGTCAAGAAATAATCTTCGAATTTAACTTGGGCGTTCAACGAAAACACGCCCACCATAGCCAAAAGGCCAATCAGATAAAATCTTTTCATTGTAATAGTTATTAAGGTTTTACAGAAATTCTTCTTCACTGGTGCAAATATACACAAAATTCCTTCACGTCACAAACAATGGAACTTCCCTATTTTACACTTTTCGCCCTCGCAAAGTCTCAAAAACGGAAAATATATGCACTTTTCATCCTTCAACAACGGAAAAAACATTACTTTTGCAAAAAACACATTTGGAATATGATACAATCAATGACTGGATACGGTAAGGCTACCGTCAATTTTGAAGGAAAGAAAATCCACATCGAGATAAAATCGCTGAACAGCAAAGCTTTGGATTTGTCGATACGCATCGCGCCGCTATACCGGGAAAAGGAAATGGAGATCCGCAACCTGATTTCACAATCGTTGGAGCGTGGCAAGGTAGACTTCAGCCTTTGGGTGGAAAAAGAAGTGAGCGAAGCTGCTACCCCCATCAATGCTGCTCTGATGAACAATTACTACGAGCAGTTCAAGGCCATAGCCGAGAGCACAGAAATACCGATGCCTACCGATTTGTTTGCTACCTTGTTGCGAATGCCAGACGTGCTGACTAAGGTCGACGTACAGGAATTGTCGGATGAAGAATGGAACGTGGTTCGTACAGCCGTAAGTGAAGCCATCGGCCAACTGGTGGAATTCCGCAAGCAGGAAGGAATCGCCTTGGCCAAGAAGTTCAATGAAAAGATTGACAACATTGAGGCACTGATGAAGGCCATCGAGCCCTACGAAAACGAACGCGTGACCAAGATACGCGAACGAATCACCGATGCACTCGAAAAGACACTCAATGTAGATTATGACAAGAACCGCCTTGAACAGGAACTGATTTACTATATCGAGAAGTTGGACATCAACGAAGAAAAGCAACGTCTGTCCAACCACTTGAACTACTTCCGCGAAACCATGAACGATGGTCACGGGCAAGGCAAAAAGCTCGGTTTCATCGCTCAGGAGATGGGACGTGAAATCAACACTACGGGCAGCAAATCCAATCATGCCGAAATGCAGAACATCGTCGTTCGCATGAAGGACGAACTGGAGCAAATCAAAGAACAAGTACTCAATGTAATGTAATAAAGCCATGCAAGGGAAACTGATTATTTTTTCCGCACCCTCAGGATCGGGCAAATCAACCATCATCAACTATCTGATGACTCAAAACTTGAACCTCGCTTTTTCCATTTCTGCTACGAGCCGCCCTCCACGAGGCACTGAGCAGCATGGAGTGGAATACTATTTCCTCTCGGCAGAAGAATTCAAGCAACGCATTGCCAACAATGAATTCCTGGAGTACGAAGAAGTTTACGAAGACCGCTTCTACGGCACCTTGAAGGCACCGATTGAGAAACAATTGGAAGAAGGATACAATGTGGTGTTCGATGTGGACGTAGTAGGCGGTTGCAACATCAAGAAATACTACGGCGAACGTGCCTTGTCGGTCTTCATCCAGCCACCCAGCATTGAAGAGCTCCGCAAGCGCTTGATTGGACGCGGCACAGACTCCATGGAGGTCATTGAAGACCGTATAGCGAAAGCTGAATTCGAATTGGGCTTTGCCGAAAAGTTCGACGTAGTGCTCATCAACGACGATTTGGACAAGGCCAAAGCGGATGCATTGGCAATACTCCAGGATTTTCTCAACTCATAGCGCCATCATGAGCATTACAAAGGAACAGAAGAGAGCCCGATTTATGATGCACGTCTGTGTCATCATCGGTTTTTTGGCCGCTATTTTAGCGATTTGGTCGCTTTTCGACAAGGTATACTATATCGCCGTTTTTAGCGCTTTCATCATAGCTCTCCAATATTACAATTATAAGCAATGGCAGAAGAAAGCATAAAAAAAGTAGGCATCTTCGGAGGGTCGTTCAACCCCATCCACATCGGCCACCTGGCACTCGCCAATTACCTCTGCGAGTTCAGCCACCTGGACGAAGTGTGGTTCATGGTCTCCCCTCAAAACCCATTGAAACGCAACGACAAGCTTTGGGACGACGAATTGCGGCTGGAGCTTGCCCGCCTTGCTACGGAGGATTATCCCAAGTTCAAGGTTTGCGACATCGAGTTCCAATTGCCACGCCCCTCCTACACCATCCACACACTCAATGCCCTGAAGGAGGCTTACCCCGGCCATGAATTCACCTTGCTCATCGGTGCAGACAACTGGAAGCTTTTCCCCAATTGGAAAGCCTCCGACGAAATAATCGCCCATCACAAGGTATTGGTTTATCCACGCCCGGGATATGAAATAGACGAAAACGAGCTCCCTCCATCAGTCAGCCTCGTCCACACTCCGCTGCTGGAAGTGAGCTCCACTTTCATCCGCGAAAGCATTGAAGCCCAAAAAGACGTGCGCTACTTCCTCCACCCCAAAGTGTGGGAAAGAATCGCCACCGATTTGCATATTATTTAAATTATTCCTACATTAGCGCAAATTATTAACCACATATAACATTGAATATCATGGGATACAAAATTGAACAGATTGAAGGTATCGGTGCTGTATATGCTGAAAAGCTCCAGGCAGCCGGTGTAAAGACTACAGAAGACTTGTTGGAAAAGTGTGCAACCAAGAAAGGCCGTGTAGCAATGGCCGAAGCAACTGGCATCAGCGAAAAGCTGATTTTGAAATGGACCAACCATGCAGACTTGTTCCGCATCAACGGCATTGCCGGCCAATTCGCTGAATTGCTCGAAGCATCCGGTGTTGACACCGTAAAGGAATTTCGCCATCGCGTACCAGCCAATCTCCATGCAAAGGTAACCGAAGTGAACGCAGAAAAGAACCTCTGCAACCGCGTACCTTCATTGTCTGAATTGGAAAAGATGATTGCTCAGGCAAAGGAATTGGAACCGCTGATTAGTTACTAATCCGAAGGTCAAAATCCAAAGATTTATAAAGGGTCTACATGGCGTAGGCCCTTTATTTCGTTCATGAGGACGATTATCACGAAAACGGAAAATGACTACACCTTAAAGATTTCTAAAGAACCACCGTGTGAAAAACAAGCTATCGATGCCAACGTTTATCCTTATAAAACAGGAAACGATATGCTAAAATTCAAAATCATTCTCATTGGAAGCATGTGGCTGATATGCGCTACCGCATCGGCCGGATGGGCACCTCAGGCAGTACAGGATTCGCTTAAGCAACTATATCCCAACATCGGCACAACAGCTTGGAAAAGCGACCACGGATACTATGTAGTCGGATTCAAGTATAAGGACTTCAACACCCAAGTATGGTTCAACACGAAGGGAGAATGGGTCATGAAACAAACCGATTGGCAGACTCTGGACGAAGTGCCCATGCCGGTTTATCATGCGTTCACAATGGATTCCTATGCCTCGTACGAGGTCTTGGATGTGACCTATGTGGAATTCCCGCAAAAGTCTCCCTTGGTCGTACTACTCGTCCAGCAACCCGACATCGAGACAGAGTACCAGCTCTTCTTCACCCCCGATGGCGAACTTGTGAACATGCGGAATGCCACTTACCTCAACAATCCATTAGGAGCGGGCACTTTTCTGTAGTGAAAGTAAAGATGCGAATCCCATCAAATTCCCTGTTCTCTACAAATGGGAAACGAGGGATGAATCAATATTCAAGCAATATCTTTTTGACGGCTTCTTGCATTCGAGGCAATTCTTCTTTAATAACATCAAAAACTATCGCCTCGTCAATATTGGCATATTCATGAGAAATAAAGTTTCGCATATCATATGCCGCAACCCCGTACTTATCAGAAAACTATACTTGAGCCCTCTAATCATCAAACGATTTTTACAAAACAGAAGTCCCCTGACCAGTATGTTAATATCCTCCGACCAGCATATTAACATGCTCCGACCAAGAGAGTACTTTCCTCCGAGCAGGAGAGTACTGCGCTGGTCACCAAGTGCGGCCGCTCCTGGTCATCAAAAACGAGCTTACACCGAAAGGGGAAATACAACAACGAAATCAAGGCTTGCACCCATCTGCATAATGACCATTCGCATTTGTACGCTAAAGAAAGAAGCACTATCTTTGCAGACAAAGAAAGACGAATCATGGAAACCGTTCATACCAATTCACCGAAAGCATGGATTTTGGCAGCCCGTCCCAAGACTTTGGCCGCGGCCGCTACCCCTGTACTGATAGGATGCGCACTTGCTACGGCAGAAGGCTGGTTTCAGCCTGTCCCTGCCCTTCTCTGCTTTCTATTTGCTTTCACCATGCAGATAGACGCCAACTTCATCAATGACTTCTTTGACTATCTGAAAGGGAGCGACCGTGAAGACCGCTTGGGACCTGAAAGGGCTTGTGCCCAAGGATGGATAACCCTGAATGCCATGAAGCACGGCATAGCCTGCACCACCATTCTATCCGCTTTCTGGGGCTTTCTGATTCTCTTCTTTAGCGGGCTTGAAATGATTCCTGTAGGGTTGCTCTGCATCCTCTTCGCGTTTCTGTACACCGCCGGCCCTTATCCTTTGGCTTACCACGGATGGGGAGACTTGTTGGTACTCGTCTTTTTCGGAATTGTCCCGGTAGGTTGCACCTATTACACTCTCTGTCATGATTGGAATTGGAATGTGACGATTGCCAGCATAGCCTGTGGACTGGTTTCTGACCTCCTCCTGATGCTGAACAACTATCGCGACCGCGAGCAAGACCTTATCAGCGGCAAAAGGACCCTCGTGGTAAGATTCGGTGCCAAAGCCGGCCGATGGATGTACCTGATGTTGGGCATCACCGCATCCTTATTATGTCTGTTGTTTCTATTCAACGGCAATCCATGGGCAGCCATCCTCCCACAACTCTTCCTTTTGCCACATTTCAACACATGGCATCACATGGTAAGAATCAACAAAGGGAGAGAGCTGAACAAAGTTCTTGGCGAAACGGCACGAAACATTGCACTATTCGGGCTTTTACTCAGCATAGGGCTCGTTCTATAAGGCAACGACAAGAGTGCCCCTGCACTCGTCATTTGCCCTCATACCATTTCTTCATCACGAAGAAAGCCTTTTTCTTTTCGCCCTTATCGCTGAAGAGTCCCTTTCTGTTATAGTAATCCTGAACTCCCGGCAACACACGGCGAGGCGAACGGAAGTCCTTCAAAATCCATGGAGTAGTGCCTGCCAGTCCTTCTATCTTGTCAAGCATTTCTACATTCTGGATATACAGATTCTCTTGGAATTCTTCTGTCCATCGCTGGTTCTTCGGGCCATGCAATCCGAATTTTGCGCCACCGCCAAATTCACTTACAATGACCGGTTTGTCATAAGGAATCTCCCAAGTCATTTTAGGTGCATCATTCACATCGCGATACCAACCTATGTACTGGTTAAAGCTAACCACATCCACATATTGATGCATATTGTCCTGCAAACGGTTCTTGTAATTCGAAGCGCCGGTCACCTCCATAGCCATACTTATCAATCGGGTAGAATCCTGCGTACGGGCATATTGCGCCAATTTGCCAAGGAAGGCGTCACGCTCTGCCGAATGGGGAGTTTCGTTGGCAATACTCCAGATAATCACGTTGGCACGATTCTTGTCACGTGCAATCATGTCTGTCAATTGTCGTTCAGCATTCTTGTAAGTATCCGGATTTTTCCATGCTATCGTCCAATAAACCGGAATTTCCGACCACACCATAATGCCCATGCGTTCAGCTTCGCGCACCATGTATTCATTGTGTGGATAATGGGCAAGGCGTACAAAATTACACCCCAATTCCTTTGCCCACGAAAGCAACGTACGTGCATCCTCAGCACTATTGGCACGTCCGCCGCCATTGGGCTTCTCCTCATGCATACTGATACCTTTCAGGAAAATGGGCTGTCCATTCAACAATATTTGCTTGCCCTTTGCCTCAATCGTGCGGAAACCTATTTCGTCGACAAGAGTATCACCTGCCATACTGATTTCCACTTTATATAATTTCGGATTTTCAGGAGACCACAATTGAAGGGCCCTCTTCTTGCTGCTCGAAGTGGTTATCTGCACACAGGCCTTTCCTTCCTTGTCCGTGATGACACTTTGCTTCAAATTCAGTTCGGGTATGGCGAATGACACTTCTTTTCCCGCTTCTGGCTTATTCAGCTTTACAGAAAATTCGATTTGTCTTTTCTTGCCCTTTTGTTCAGGGAGGAGGTTACACATGTAATTCTCTACATAGGTGGACTCCAGCTCAATGAGCATTACATCGCGAGTGATGCCTCCATAATTCCACCAATCGAATATCTGTGTGGGTACCGCCTCTGCATGGCGATTATTGTTCACCATCACAATAACGGTATTTTCACCGTCTTTTATCTGTTCGGTAACATCAAAGTTAAAGGGAGTAAATCCTCCGATGTGATGCCCCACCTCCTTCGTATTGACATACACCCGGGCTTCATAATTCACGGCTCCGAAATACAGCAGCACACGCTTTCCTTCTTTTTTTGTATAGTTAAAGCTGCGCTTCATCCAAAGGGTTCCTTCATAGAAGAACAGGCGTTCGTCCTGCGTATTCCAATCGCCAGGTACCTGCATGGTGGGTGACTTGTCAAAATCATACTCAACCAAGTCTTCCGGCTTTTGTTGCTTGGCATTCATAAAGAACCCCCAACGGGTTGGATTCATTCGATAATCATAATACCCTTGTTCCTGCAAGTCCATGATATAATTCCATTCCCCATTCAAGGAGAGGGTCTTTCTTGCCATTACGTTTGCAACTTGCGGAACTTCTTTTGCTTGTCCATGCAGCACAACCATCAGCATGGAAAGAATAATAAATAATTTTTTCATAAGTACAGTATTATGTTTATCAATGAATAGATTTAAAGACATCAATGAGAGGAGAAGTTGTCACACTTCTTAAGCCACCTTCTCTATCAAAACCGTAGCATAGGCAGAAATACCTTCCTCGCGCCCCGTAAAGCCTAATTTTTCAGTAGTTGTGGCCTTAATGGACACATCATCCACATCCACTTGCATCAATCGTGCAAGCACTTCCTGCATTTCGGGTATGCGAGCCTTCAGTTTGGGACGCTCGGCGCATACCGTAGCATCAATATTACCTACCCGATAGCCTTTTGTAGCTATCAAACCAACAGTCTTTTTCAATAGAATCTTACTATCAATATTTTTGAATTCACCGGCCGTATCGGGGAAATGATAACCGATATCGCGCATATTTGCCGCTCCTAACAACGCATCGCAAATGGCATGAATCAACACATCGGCATCAGAATGTCCCAACAATCCCAATTCATGTTCGAACTTAATACCTCCCAACCACAAATCACGTCCGGGTACCAACTGATGTACATCAAATCCAAAACCTACTCTTATTTTCATCGTACATAAAAATCCAAAAGTTTTTCACCTTCCAAATACCCCTCCAGATGCTGGCCGATACGAACAGGGCCAACGCCCACCGGAGTACCTGTATATAACAAATCGCCTATTTTCAATGTATAGAACCGGCTGACGTAAGCAATGATTTCATCTATCTTGAAAATCATATTGCAAGTATTGCCCTGCTGAACCTTATTTCCATCAATATCCAAATGGAAATCCAGATTCTGCACATCCTTGAAACGGTTTACAGGGACAAAATCACCTATCACCGCCGAATTGTCAAACCCCTTACTGAGTTCCCAAGGTTTGCCTTCTGCACGGAACTTGCGTTGCAAATCACGAGCCGTAAAATCAATGCCCACAGTAACCGCATCATAGTATCGATGCGCAAAACGAGGAGCAATGTTCTTCCCCAATCGAGAAATACGAACCACCAACTCCGTTTCATAATCCACTTGCTTGGAGAAATCGGGGATAAAAAACGGTTTGCCATCCTTCAACAATGCCGAGTCTGGTTTCAAAAAAATAACCGGTTCTTCCGGCAATTTTTCATCAGCATGCAACTCGTGGCAATGCTCCACATAATTCATACCTATGGCTATTATCTTCATATTATTCTTGATTAAAGTTCAAACGATTAAACATCACGGCCAGATGAGCATACAACGATGTATTCTGCACTACAATTTCTTCGGGCACGCGTATCCTGAACGGAGTAAAATTCCAAACGGCACGAATGCCACCAGCCACCATCTTGTCTGTAATATCCTGTGCGATGTTGATTGGCACCGTCAATATGCCAATATTCACAGGCATTTCCTTCATTCTTTCCTCAAATTCATCCGAATGGAAAATCGGGATGCCATTGATTTCTGTACCAACCAAATCAGGATTCACATCGAATGCGGCCACTATCTCCAAACCAAAATGGTGCAAACCTGAGTCACGCAACAAAGCCCCCCCCAAACTACCTACACCAAACAACATCGCCTTATGCATATCGGTAAATCCCAAGAAGTCTTCCAGCACACTAATAAGCGCATTAACCTCATAACCGACACGAGTACGACCTGCTATCTTTACGTACGACAAGTCCTTAGCTACCTGTGCTGCATCAATATTTATCTGCTTGGATATTTGAGTGGACGATACATATGTCTCCCCTTTGTCACGCATCAATTTAGCATTCGATAGATACCAAGGAAGTCTGCGTAACGTTGGTTCAGGCACTTTATCTGATTGTTTGTTCATATGCATCCCTTCTGTTTGAATGATTGGTCACTTATTTGTACGTGCACAAAAATACACTTTTATTTGCTACAAACATAAATAGGGAATAAAAAATGTCGTATATTTGATTACTCATTTAAACATAATTCACATGAAAGGTAATGATTGGAAAGATCGGCTGAACATCGTTTACTCTACAAACCGCGATTTCGAATATGAAAGTTACAACGAAGAGGAGGAAGAAACACTCCCAAAGGACCAACAGAAACTTCGAGTAAGCATTGAAAAGAAAGGAAGAGGAGGGAAAACAGTAACCCTTATCAAAGGATTCGTCGGCACGGAAGACGATTTAAAGGAATTGGCCAAAAGCTTGAAGAGTCAATGCGGTGTAGGAGGAACAGCCAAAGAAGGAGAAATAATCATTCAAGGTGAATTCAAGCAGCGTATTATTGACATATTGAAAGCGAAAGGGTACACTCAAACCAAATGATACAACAAAAAAGCCGGGCAATACCCGGCTTTTCCTTTATCTCACACAACGATTATTCAGCGCGCAAAGTGAAACGCTTGAAGTCAACGATCTTCAATTCAGCATCAGCTTCCTTCAACACTTCTCTTACTGTCTTCTTGCCATCCAAGATGTCTTCTTGGTTCAACAGACATACTTCCTTCAAGAACTTAGCCAAACGACCCTTAGCGATGTTCTGAATCATTGGTTCAGGCAAGTTAGCAGCCTTCTGAGCAGATACGGTTGCAATGATTTCCTTAGCCTTCACAACATCTTCTTCAGTAATCCAGCCCTTAGCCTTGTTACTTTCCATGTGGTCTTCGCTATCTACGTGAGCCGGGTTGATACCAGCCTTAGTCAAAGCAGCGTCAACAGCCTTCTGAACCAATTCAGCCTTAGTCTTTTCGATAGCAACGTTAATTTCTGTTTGCTTGATTTCTTCAGAAACGCCATCTTCGTCAACTGCAATCGGATTCATAGCAGCAATTTGCATAGCTACATTCTTAGCCAACTGAGCGTCTACTTCCTTGTTGAAAGCAGCGATTGTACAAAGGCCATTCTTGTTCTGGTGGTTATAAACAGAAGTAGCAGTACCTTCTACAAAGCAGTAGCCGTCCAATTCCATTTTTTCACCAGTAATACCGCTACGGTCAGTTACAGCATCCTGTACAGTACCGTTACCCATAGGCAAAGCCTTTACTTCTTCCAAGTTCTGGCACTTGTTAGCAACAGCAGCATCCAAGATATCTTGAGTCAATTTCACGAAGTCAGCATTATTAGCCACGAAGTCAGTTTCACACTTCAAAGCAATGATAGCAGCGAATGTACCTGTAGTCTTTGCCAATACGCAACCTTCAGAAGCATCACGATCTGAGCGCTTAGCAGCAACTGCCTGACCCTTCTTGCGGATAATTTCCATTGCCTTGTCAATATCACCGTTTGCTTCATTCAAAGCATTCTTACAGTCCATCATACCAGCTCCAGTCATCTTACGAAGCTTGGTAATTTCAGCCATAGTTACAGCCATAGTAATTCTTTATTTTAATGAGTTAATAATATACATGAAAACAAAATTGAGAATTGAGAACCGAAAACCAAGAATCAAGCATAAATGCCTTATCCTCAATTTTCAATTTTCAATTCCCAATTGATTATATTAAGCTTCTTCGTTGATGAATGCAGCAGCCTTAGATGCATTGATAGCATCTTCTTCTGCCTTTTCCATGCGAGCCTTTGTTGTTCTCTTCTTGCCAGCAGCCTTTGGAGCATTTTCACCGGCAGCTTCCATGTCAACCTTTTCAGCCTTACGTTCTTCCAAGCCTTCAGCCATAGCACCACAACAAGCATCGAGAATTACTTCGATTGACTTAGTTGCATCGTCATTAGCTGGGATTACGAAATCAACGTTTGAAGGATCTGAGTTAGTATCAACGATAGCGAATACAGGGATACCCAAACGATTAGCTTCGCGGATAGCAATGTTTTCCTTCAATACGTCAACCACGAACAAAGCAGAAGGAAGACGAGTCAAGTCGGCGATTGAACCAAGGTTCTTTTCCAACTTAGCACGTTGACGTGAAATTTGAAGAATTTCTCTCTTAGAAAGATTTGAATAAGTACCATCGCTTGTCAACTTGTCGATAGTAGCCATCTTCTTTACAGCCTTACGGATAGTTGGGAAGTTGGTCAACATACCACCCGGCCAACGTTCGATAACATAAGGCATATTTACAGATGCAGCTTTCTCAGCAACAACCTGCTTTGCTTGTTTCTTAGTAGCGACAAACAGGATCTTCTTTCCTGATTTTGCAATTTGCTTCAAAGCTTCAGCAGCTTCGTCAACTTTTGCAACTGTCTTGTGGAGGTCAATGATATGAATACCATTGCGTTCCATGAAAATGTAAGGAGCCATTGCAGGGTTCCACTTTCTCTTAAGGTGTCCGAAGTGGCAACCGGCTTCCAATAAAGTATCAAAATTTGTTCTTGACATTTCTTTTAATGTTTTAATCGTTTACTTTCTTTTTTGTTTTTTCTCAACCAACCATCGGGTAGTCTTTCATCAGAAAAAATCCCGGTAGTTTAGATACTAAACGCTTCTTAACCAGTTCGACGTAAAACCGGATATTAACGTTTACTGAACTGGAATCTACGACGTGCTTTCGGTTGACCTGGTTTCTTACGTTCAACAGAACGAGGATCACGAGTCATGAAGCCTTCTGCACGAAGAGCCTTCTTGTCATCAGCGTTGATCTTTACCAATGCGCGGGCAATAGCCAAACGCAAGGCTTGTGATTGGCCAGTAAAGCCACCACCACAAAGATTAACCTTGATATCATATTTTTCAGCCACTTCCAATTTGTTCAGAGGCTGCTTCACTACATACTGAAGAATAGTTGATGGAAAGTACTCTGCAAGGTCTCTCTTGTTAATAGTAATCTTTCCTGTACCTTCGCTTACGAACACGCGAGCAATTGCGCGTTTACGTCTGCCTAATGCATTTACTACTTCCATTACTAATTATTTAAGTGTATTAATATCAATTGTTTTCGGACATTGTGCTTCGTGCTTGTGTTCGCTACCAGCGTATACATACAAATTCTTCAGAAGCTGAGCACCCAGACGATTCTTGGGGAGCATGCCCTTCACTACTTTCTTCAACAGTTTTTCTTCACCGTTTACTTTCTTCATCATTTCAGCCGGAGTTGTAGCTCTCTGACCACCAGGATAACCTGTATAGTGCAGGTACACCTTGTCATTCCACTTGTTACCGGTAAAAACGATTTTGTCTGCGTTGATAACAATTACATTGTCACCGCAGTCTACATGAGGAGTAAAACTTGGTTTATACTTACCTCTCAACAGTTTCGCAACTTTTGAACCGAATCGGCCTGCGACCTGATCAGTTGCATCAACGACAACCCATTCTTTCTGGGCAGTCACCTTGTTTGCAGAAATGGTCTTGTAACTTAAAGTATCCACTCTTAATTCTTTTTTTAATGTTACTACTAAAAAACAATTCTTCTTTCATACGCCAAGCATCCCCGGACAAAGGACATTTAACGTACTCAGAATTAAACTTTTATAAACTTTTGACAATAATCGGCTTGCAAAGGTACTGCTTTTCCTCAAACTGGCAAACATTTTCCTCGTTTTTTTCAAGTCCAAAAGGCCGTTTGAAGAAAAACTGCAATAATCACCAGACAAAAATCACCTCTCTTGACTATCATCTGTATACAAGCCTTTTACATACAGAATCAGGTCAAGGGAGGCGAAACTATGTATTTAACGTGAATTCGATATAAGTTCAATCACAAAAAAAACTATTCAAAAACATCCTTCAAAAGTATCAGACGGCTATAACTTTCTGATTCACAATGCCAATTCCTGACTTTTTTGGCTGAATAATTGGTTTTGAAAAAATCAGGAAACGGCAAGTGGAAGGATAGGGAAGAGTTTTGATGGATATCTCTATGCTTTGCATCCAATAAAGCATAGCTTTCCGTTGTATAAAACATTGCTTTCTGACTACCAACCTGATTTTTTTGAAAGATAAAAATCAGGGGAAAAAGTCAGGAATTAGATTTGATAATCAACGGATTGCATGCTCCTGATTTATTTGAAGGATGTTTTTATAACTTGAGATTATATCGAACTCACGTTAGTTATCTTATCTGACCAAATCCTTCGGATAAACCGCCGGCATCTTTACTTTCTTCCAAGTTTCGTAATACCAGGAATTGATTTCATGTCCTTCCTCATCGTTCTTTACGAAGAATTTCACAAGCATGACCTCACCGCCTTTCAATTCGTAAATCATCTCATTGGATCCACCCGAGAGCTGCGGAAGATGCAAATTCCGTTCCGCATATTCCGTAAAGGCATTGGACGCCGTTTGCTTATAGGTGCCGGTACCAATGATAATGGCACCACGGTTGGGCACTACCGTCATGTTCGTAAAACGCCCGTCGTTTGAAAGAATTTTAAAGGAGTTGCTCGGTTTCAATTCCCCTGGAATTTCCGGAGAATTGGACACATAGAAACACATCTGCCAGATTCCGCACAAATCAGACGAGTTACCATTCGCAGTTTGAGCCATAGCTCTTCCTGTGCCTATCCACATCAGTATAGACACCAGGATCAATAAATTACTCCGTTTCATAGCTTGAAATATATTAAAATAACGAACTGTCGGATGTGGATACACAAAGATAGGAAAAGTTTTGGAATTTTCACAATTCCCCACCATCAAATTTTGTCCATCAAACTAAAACGGAGGATAAAAAAGGAGAGGCTCCGTAAGAACCTCTCCCCTTTATCTTTAGAATTCTGCATTTCGTGGAGTACGCGGGAATGGAATCACATCTCGTATGTTCGCCATGCCAGTTACGAACAAAAGCAATCTTTCAAATCCCAAACCGAATCCGGCGTGAGGGCATGAACCGTACTTACGTGTATCCAAATACCACCACATATCCTTCATCGGGATATTCAATTCATTGATGCGGTTCATCAACTTGTCATAGTTTTCTTCACGAACACTACCACCAATGATTTCACCAATCTGAGGGAACAGCACATCAGTACCTTGTACAGTCTTGCCGTCAGCATTTTGCTTCATATAGAACGCCTTGATCTCTGCTGGATAGTCGGTCATGATAACCGGCTTTTGGAAATGTTCTTCAACCAAATAGCGTTCATGTTCACTTG
Organism: Bacteroidaceae bacterium; assembly: GCA_017503235.1. GTDB lineage: Bacteria > Bacteroidota > Bacteroidia > Bacteroidales > Bacteroidaceae > Phocaeicola. The sequence continues at coordinate 38,183 of JAFVTL010000114.1, forward strand.
CCAAGTCACATCCCCAATATACCGGGAATTCAAACTTCTTACCCTTTGCAACAGCATCTTCCAGAATCTTGATACCTTCCGTATATGGCAGGCGAACGAATTCAGTGCTTACCACCTTTTGCAAACGTTCGATCAAGCCCTTATCAATCATCTTGTTCAAGAATTCAAGGTCGTCCTTGCAATTGTCAAGAGCCCATTGAACACAGAACTTAATGAATTCTTCTTCCAAATCCATCAATTCAGTCAAATCAGCAAAAGCCACTTCCGGTTCCACCATCCAGAATTCAGCCAAGTGGCGTGGAGTATTGGAGTTTTCAGCACGGAAAGTAGGCCCAAATGTATAGATAGCACCCAAAGCTGTAGCTGCCAATTCACCTTCCAACTGACCGGATACCGTCAAACTGGCCTGTTTGCCGAAGAAGTCATCGTCGTATATGATAGAACCATTCTCACCCTTCTTCAAGTCATAGAGGTTCTTGGTCGTAACCTGGAACATCTGTCCGGCACCTTCGCAGTCAGAAGCTGTAATGATAGGAGTATGGAAATAGAAAAATCCCTTCTGATGGAAGAATTCATGAATGGCAATTGCCATGTTATGACGAATACGGAATACGGCGCCAAAGGTATTGGTACGCGGACGCAAGTGAGCGATTTCACGCAAGAATTCCATTGAACAGCCCTTCTTCTGAAGCGGATAGGTATTATCGCAAGCACCCAACACTTCTATCTCGCGTGCCTGTATTTCAGCAGCCTGTCCCGAACCAATTGATTCAACCAATTCTCCGTTTACGCTAATACAAGCACCCGTAGTAACCTGCTTCAGCATCTCTTCATCAAAATTGGCCAAGTCAACCACAATTTGAACGTTATTGATGGTTGAGCCATCATTCAAGGCTATAAAACTCACCTGTTTGCTTCCACGACGAGTACGCACCCAACCTTTCACATTGACCATTGAGCCGAAATCGCGGCATTTCAATACGTCAACTATTTTTGTTCTACGAATCTTTTCCATATATTTTTTCTTCGTTATTCATTTATTATTCAAAAGAACCCATACGAAGCATATTCACTTCCTGTTCTGTCAAGAAACGCCAGTCACCACGCTTCAATCCCTTTTTGGTCAGACCTGCAAAATATACACGGTCGAGCTTGATTACCTTATAGCCCAACGATTCGAATATGCGGCGTACAATTCGATTCTTACCAGAGTGAATTTCAATACCAACCTGCTTTTTGTCAGTTTCTGAAGCGTAACTGACAGCATCTGCACGAATTTCACCGTCTTCCAATGTTATACCGGCAGCAATCTGATCCAAATCGGCCTTAGTCACATTCTTGTCACAATATACATGATAGATTTTCTTCTTGAGGAACTTCGGGTGAGTCAATTTCGAAGCCAAGTCACCGTCGTTGGTCAGCAGAAGCACCCCTGTTGTGTTTCTGTCCAGGCGACCGACCGGATAGATGCGTTCCTTACAAGCGTCTTTCACACAATCCATTACAGTCTTACGCGCCTGTGGGTCGTCCGACGTTGTCACACAATCCTTGGGCTTGTTAAGCAACACATAGGTCTTGCGTTCAATGCTTACCGGCTGATCATGAAATTTCACCTCGTCTGTACGCTGAATCTTTGTACCCAATTCAGTTACAACAACTCCATTTACCGAAATGACGCCTGCTGTAATGAATTCATCAGCTTCACGACGTGAGCAGATACCGGCATTAGCCAGGAATTTGTTCAAACGAATCGGCTCGTTCGGATCGGTCAGGATGTCCTTGTATTCAATCTGCTTCTTCATGCTATACTTCGCATTCGGATTGTAGTCGTTTGTACGAGGACGGAAAGGACGATTTCCCTGACGAGGACGTTGAGGACGGTCGCCATAGCTATTTTGGTTGTAGTTGTTACGAGGGCGATAAGAACGCTGCTCGCCGTCTTCGTTATTGTTGTAGCGAGGACGATAAGGACGTTCACCGTAGCTGTTGCCTTGGTTGTAATTGGTACGGGGACGATAAGAACGTTGTTCACCGTCTTCGTTATTGTTGTAACGAGGACGATAAGGACGTTCACCATAGCTATTGCTTTGGTTGTAGTTGTTACGAGGACGATAAGAACGTTGCTCGCCGTCTTCGTTATTGTTGTAGCGAGGACGATAAGGGCGGTCGCCGTAGCTATTGCCTTGGTTGTAATTGGTACGGGGACGATAAGAACGCTGCTCGCCATTTTCGCTGTTGAAACGAGGGCGGAATGAACGACGTTCGCCGTCATTGTTATATCGGTTGTAATTTACATTTTCTCTGTTGTAGCTTCTGTAACCGTCGCGGTTTTCATTTACAGAGCCCAAGTTGTTTTCATTTTCTGTGCTCATATTCATTTGCTTTGTTTATTATTAATAACACCCCTCTCGGGTTTCTTGTTTATTCAATTATACACCTGTATAGTTGTGCGGAGTAATGACACGCAATTCTTTTTTGATTTCTTCGCTCACTTCGAGGGTCTCAATGAAGTCCTTGATGGAAGATTCAGTAATCGCATGGTTGGTACGAGTCAAAGCCTTCAAGGCTTCGTACGGATGCGGATAGGCTTCACGACGCAAGATGGTTTGGATAGCTTCTGCCACCACACTCCAGCAGCCGTCCAAATCTTCATAAATGGCCTTTTCGTTCAAAAGGAGCTTACGCAAGCCCTTCAACGAGCTTTGGATGGCGATGACAACGTGACCGAATGGAGCTCCCACATTGCGCAGAACGGTTGAATCGGTCAAGTCACGTTGCAAACGAGACACCGGCAACTTGCTTGAAAGGTGTTCAAGAATGGCATTGGCCACACCCAAGTTTCCTTCCGCATTTTCAAAGTCAATGGGGTTCACCTTGTGAGGCATCGCACTTGAGCCCACTTCACCGGCTTTGATTTTCTGCTTGAAGTATTCCATCGAAATGTATTGCCAGAAGTCGCGGTTCATGTCAATCATGATGGTATTGATGCGCTTCATTGCATCAAACACAGCGCCCAGATTGTCATAATTTGAAATTTGGGTGGTATACTCTTCACGTTCCATTCCCAATTTCTCAGCAACGAACTTATCGCCGAAAGCCTTCCAGTCATATTCTGGATAAGCCACATGATGAGCATTATAGTTACCCGTTGCACCACCGAACTTGGCAGTAATGGGACAAGCCTTCAACATGGACAACTGGCGGTTGAGACGGTAGACAAACACCATGATTTCCTTACCCAAACGAGTCGGAGAAGCAGGCTGTCCGTGAGTCTTGGCCAGCATAGGGATGTTCATCCATTCATCTGCATAGTCCTTGAGTTGGGCAATCAGTTCTTCCATCAACGGATAGTACACCTGTTCCAGAGCTTCCTTCACAGAAAGGGGAATGGAGGTGTTGTTAATATCCTGAGAGGTCAGACCAAAGTGAATGAATTCCTTGTATTCTTCCAATCCTCCCAATTTGTCGAACTCTTCCTTAATGAAGTATTCAACAGCCTTTACATCATGATTGGTCACACTTTCAATGTCCTTGACACGTTGTGCATCGGCTTCGGTAAAGTTACGGTAAATGTCGCGCAACGAATCAAAGCGAGCTGAATCCAACGATGCCAATTGCGGCAAAGGCAATTCACACAAAGTGATGAAGTATTCTATTTCTACTTGCACGCGATACTTGATAAGTGCAAATTCTGAAAAATAAGAGGCCAAAGCTCCCGCTTTCCCTCTGTAACGGCCGTCAATCGGGGATATGGCCGTAAGCAAATCGAGCTCCATAAACGTTTATTTCTATATAGATAATTATCGGAGCGCAAAAATAACTCTTTTTTCTTGATTACGACGAAGGAATAAAGTATAAAGTTTCCTAACGGAACGATTTTCAACGGACAAAGCCCTTCTTGGCCCACTTCATGCTGTTCCAACGGCGGACAAAAATCACTCCGCGGATGTTTTCATCGAGCATGAAGGCAAACCACATGCCTACCAATCCCCAGCCCCAGTGCAGACCGAACAGATATCCGCAACCCACAGCCACGCCCCATTGTACGATGACACCGACATAGAACGGATAAATCACATCACCCGTAGCACGAAGGGCATTGGTAGCGTAGATATTGATGGACTTGCCTATTTCAAGTAAAATGTCCACATACAGCACCATGACTCCCAGACGGATAACTTCCGGATTGTCGGTCAGCCATCCAAACATGGTCTTGCCCATCAAAGCCCATACGCACGACAAGGAGACCGCCACCAGCACCGAAAGCCGCATGACGTACTTGCCAAGAAGGTAGGCACCTCTTATCCGCTTGTCACCCACCAAGTGGCCAATACAGATGGCACCTCCCTGAGCCATGGCTATGGTGAACAAATAGACAAACATCACCGTATTCACGACATAAGTACGGGCGGTAAGCGCCTCGTTTCCGAGCATATTGATGAAATAGGTCAGGACCACCTGCGAAAAGTTGTACGACATGTGTTCGCCTGCCGACGGAAGGCCAATCTTGAGCAGAACCTTCAGTTCGCCCCAGGGGAAAGGACGGAATATCTTCATTGGGAAGCTGGGGATATGCTTCCGGAAGAGGATGACAAACAGAATCACCATGGACACACCGCGGGCAAACGAAGTGGAAATGGCCGCACCTTCTACGCCCATAGCCGGCAAACCGAATTTCCCGAAGATAAGGGCATAGTTGCCAATGATGTTCAGTACATTCACTACCACCACTACCAGCATCGGATAAATGGCCTTGTCGGCACTCTTCAGCGAAGCCGAAATGGTCAACGAAATGGCCTGAAAGAAAGCAAAGGCACCGACAATCTCCATGTAACTCACCCCATAAGCCATCAGATTGTCGCGAAGGCCCATCAAATGAAGCAGAAATGGCGCACCCAAGTAGAGTGCGGCACTCACTGCCAGACCAATCAAAACATTCAGCAACAATGAAACTCCTACTACCTGTACCACCTTATCGTGCAGGCGGGCACCCAAATACTGAGAGCAGAGCACGGAAGTTCCCAGATTGATGACCTCGAATATGAGGAAAGCGAACATGACAAGCTGGTTGACCACCCCAACGGCTGCTACCGCATCGTCCGAGTATTGGCTCAACATGACCGTATCGACCGCCCCCAACATCATTATCAGCAACGTTTCAATGAAGATGGGCACCACTAACTTTCGGAGGCGCTGGCGAATGGTTTCTTGCTTACTAACTGCTTTCATTGGTTCTGCTCTTCATTTTGACGGTGCAAAATTACAACAAAAAATCAACTCGGGACATTGATATATGTCAAGAAAGAAGGTCTTTTCAAAATATTGACAAATTCACTCCTTTTATATGCATACATATACATTTCCACCAACCTCCCGACTGCATATTCATGCGTAAAACACCCGTTTGAGAGGGGTACCCTTACCCTCCGACCAGCGTCGGCCTATGCTGCTCGGAGGATAGGCCTGTCCTGCTCGGAGCGTAGGCCTACGCTGGTCACACTATTTAAACGGCTTAAATTCAGCGCTTTAAACAGGTTAAGTACAAAAAGGGTGATGCATATTCATACATCACCCTTTTTATCCCCTCTAACAGTAATGAATTATTCCTTTAGTACCCGTTCCAATTGTTCCAACAGTTCCTCCACCTTGTCAGGCGAAGCAGCATAAGGAACAGCAATTTCCCCTTTTCTATTCACTATCAGAAACCGAGGTATGGAAAGTATTCCCTGTTCATTTCCCAACTCACGATAAACCGCTTGTGCCAATTCTTTACCAGCCAAAAGATGGTATCCTTTCAATTGATAATAAGGTACGGACTTCCGCCAGGTCTTTTCTTCTTGCGGACGGTCAACGGACAGATAGAGGTATGCCACATCCAAATCCTTGGCCTTTTCCTTGAAGGTCGGCACATGGCTGAACATTTCCTTGCAAGGCCCGCACCAGGTAGCCCACACATCCACATACACCACCTTTCCCCTTAAAGGTTTCAAGGCTTCAGAGATACTTGTCATCGTAGAATCATACGGCAACAGGTGATAAAGGGTTTCATCCCATTCACTTTGATGATAACGGATGGTTTCCTGCATACCTGGCTGAAGGACAGACAAATAAACGCTTTCGGGGTATATCCGTTTAAATTCGTCGTACAGTTCAATAAACTCCTCCGTATGCCTTTTATTCATGATGTCATCATAGATGAAGGAAGCCCAAATGCGCTCCAACGCTTTTCCTTCGAACAAGTCCTTGCATCGGTCAAACATAAAACGATAGGGATTCTCGATGTCACGGGGACTTCCACCTTCTAAAACGAGATATTTCATGGAAGGCAATTGACGGGACATTCCACCAACCCCACGATAACCACGAATAGCATCATCATTCCAGGGCATTTCCAGCACCCGTTTCAATTCCGCCTTCCATTCATCCGTCTTGTCCTCTACTGAATAAGTCGTAATATAAGCCACAATCAATCGAGAGATATAATCAAGGTGTGTCATCTGTTCCTTTACAAAAGCAGTAGGAAGGCCGGAGTTCTGAATCACCGCAGCAGCCTTTTCATAATGCACGCTGTATTTCTGTTTCAATTCATCGGGGGTCTTGACCGATTCTAACTCATGTTGAGTATACAGGATTTCGTCACAATACCTCTGGTATTCATCCACCGCACGCAAACATTGGTTGTAAGCTAAGTTGCTACCGGAAAGCATCATCGTGTCTTTCATTACGGTCAACGTATCACAACTGCCGGGAGTGAGATGAACCGTAAACGGATTGTCAAACGCATTTATCGCCAAGACTTTAGGCTCATTCAATGCCACTCGATAAACCATACATCCTTCGGCATTGGTCGTATCCCTCTCGCCCAACTCATAGGCATACAGTTCATCTTTCCCCGCTCCCCAGGAAACAACCTCTACACCAGGTTCTGTCTGAACGACTAAAGTCGCAGTTTGCGGAACATTGCATCCAACAAACGCCAGACACGTCATTGCAAAATAGAATCCTTTCATAACAGCCTTATTCTTTCACAATGATTTCCACCGGACATGAAATCTCAACGTTCATTTTGGCATTCTCACCAGTAGGAGTCCAAATCACCCGACGGCACTCGTTCGAATGCAATTGGTTGTTCGTGATGCCGCTTCCTGACAAATACTCCGTATCCACCTGAAATTCAGGATGTACCCACCACGAATTCACTCGGTCGCAATTAACATAAAGGTTGTCTGCCCTTCCCTTTGTAAAATCTACTTTATGAACATTCTCAACACGCAAGGTATCAAAGCAACAGTCACTGACATTAACATATTCTCCGGGAAAATCCAACTGAAAACTTTTCCGTTCCATCCGTTCGACTTCAACGCGCTGAACGTCAATTCCCATCTTAATCAAAGCAACATCCTCAGGCAAGGACAGTTTCATCGGCAAAGAGAAGATGCCCAAGAATTGTTTCCCACGCGATTCTTCCGGCCACATATCTTGTGATATGGAGAATTCCAGGTTCAATGTATCCCCATGCGTCACCATCTCCATCATCTGTTCCAAGCCGGCATCTATCGTAAGCACCGGACTGGTTTCTGCCGTATCCGTAAGGATAAAAGGCATATCTATAAAAGCAAAGTCGTTCTTCACTTCACGAAGACCAGGCTTCACCTTTACATATTCTACACCGGTTTTCTTCACGGAGATGTACTTGCACGCCGGCAATTGGAGGGTCTTCTCTCCTTCCTTCATCACCAAAGTAGGGAAGCTTCCTCGTTCGTGACCCAATGCCGACAAAAGGGCAATGCCGCCGAATATAAGGCACACCGTACCCACCAACATTCCTATAATGATATATGTAGTCTTTTTCATAACTCTTCCTTATTTTTAATATATTCACAATACATATTCTTCAATTCCTCGGCCGAGAATCCCATCGTATAGACCTGACGAAAAAAATACTCGGCTTCTTCCTTCAAAAAGTATTCCTTTCGCAATGCAAGGATTTTCTCCTTTGCACCCGTAGAAACGAAATACCCGATGCCTCGCTTGTTATAAATCACCCCTTGTGACTGCAAGTGTTCAAAAGAGCGCATGACGGTATTGGCGTTCACTTCCACCATCGCTGCATATTCGCGGACGGATGGAATACGGGCTTCCTCATGATACTTGCCCAGCAGAACCTCGTCACAAATTCGGTCGGCAATCTGAAGATAAATACCTTTACTATCTTTAAAATTCATACAACAAACAGTTTTTCGGTTTACCAGCGGTTGATGATTTCCATTTCCTTATAACGGAAATAGGCAAGAACCGTATTGAACAAAGCTATCACAGAGAAGAATACAGCAACGATATCCATTTGGGTTTCTTCGGAAACATGTTCATATTTATCTGGAACATCTATATAGAATCTGCTCGGAATAAAGAGTTCCGTTGACCAATAGCCTATCAGTAACATTACTATAACGATGCAGAAGATAGCCACCGCAGTCTTCAGGAAAGAATTCTTCTGCCACAAGGTGCTTCCCAAAACAAAGAACGATTGTAACGCCCAGCTGGAAGTAAGTATCAAAGGGAAGAAATTCAAATCTTCATCTGTCCAACTACCATGTGCCAAGATATCGTCCAATGGGAATAAAGCCATTTGATTAATTTCGGGATAAAGGCTCGAATAGACGGTAAAACGAATCCAATCAGCCAGTACAAAAGTAGCAGGTAGTACCACTAGGAAACCGACAGTAAATATCAGCCAACGGGTAATAAACTTTTCAAAAGGAGTTGCAGGAAGCATCATCACCGAGAGTTTGCCTGTTTTGTTTATCATCCCCTCAGTCATATAGGAAGCACTCAGGCATGCCCCGATATATAATGTGAACATGAGCATAAAAAACATTGGAGGCCAAATAGCGTCATAATCATCATATCTATTACCATATTTATATTGATCATATCCCATAAACAGGTCCCAAACCAAAAACAACACGAAGAGTACAACAATACGCATCAGGTTCTTCTTCCAGTTCTCCATCCATTCTTTCTTGAAAAGGCTCAAGAAACGGCGTCCATCAAAAAAGGTCTCATTTACTTTCATCGCACTTAAAATCTTTAGGGTTCAACACTGAAGCAACTTTCTCTGGGTTAGATGCTACTGCACCAAATAGGAGTTCCAGATTAACGTCACTTTCCATACCGCCTTCATTTCGAAGCATCAACATATTACCTTGAAGAGAAGGAATGGAATAGAAAGCATTGGATTGCAATTCTGCATCATCACTTTCAACAAATACAAATTCGCGACAAATGTCACAAACCGCTGCATCAAGTAACACTCGCTCTTCATTCATAATCAGAATATGGTCCAATATCTTGTCAATATCACGAACCTGGTGAGTTGAAATCACAATTGTTCTGTCATCATTCATTCCCGAAGCGATAAACTTACGGAACTGACTCTTCCCCGGAATATCCAAACCATTGGTCGGTTCATCCATCAGAAGCAAGGAAGTATTCGTAGCCAAAGCAAAACTCATGAAAACCTTCTTCTTCTGTCCCATAGACAAGGAACTCAAGGACTTGATATGAAGTTCCATTTCAAACAGATTCAGATACTTCAGCATATCCTCTTTACTGAAACGAGGATAAAAAGGAGCATAAAGTTTAATGTAGTCATCTAAAGAAATGGAAGGAAGTTCAAATTCCTCAGGAACAAGAAACATGTCCTTTAATGTAACAGGCAACCTACGACGAACATTAACGCCATGGTAAGTAACACATCCCTTCTTAGGGGTTAGCAATCCACTCATCAAATAGAGAAGAGTGGATTTACCGGCACCATTCTTGCCAAGCAATCCATAAACTCTTCCCGATTCAACTTTCAGATTCAAATCATCCAGAACGTTTCCTTTGTTCCGGTGATACGCAAAAGATAAATTCTCAACGTTTAACATTTATATTAGTGTATTAGTTTATTAGTACACTGCAAATATAAGTAGTTTTATAATACCGGCAAAGAAAAAATGAATTATTTTGTAAAAAGACATAAAAAAAACCTCCGATACATTGCTGTATCGAAGGCTCCAATCAAAACGGCAGCTACCTACTCTCCCACCTTAGCAGTACCATCGGCGTGACGGGGCTTAACTTCTCTGTTCGGAATGGGAAGAGGTGGAACCCCCGTGCTATAGCCACCTGAATTTC
>JAFVTL010000115.1 GCA_017503235.1 Bacteroidaceae bacterium
ACATACGCAAACACTACACTCAGTAGCAATCCCAATACACCGGCTATCAGCGTTATGATGAAGTTTTCGGCCACAATCTGCATCATCAATTCCGTACGTGTACTACCAAAAGCACGGCGCACACCAATCTCGCTAACACGTTGGCGCAAGCGGCTTTGCGTCATGCTACTGATGTTGATGGCCGGCACAAGAAGCAGTATCGCAAAGATGACAAACTGCTGACGGCGATGGGCGGTTACATCCGGCTCCTGCAAGGCGGTTAAGCTAATTGAGGCTTGCTCTTGGTCATAAGGGCGGTTGCGCGAGAAAAACTCCCAATTGTTCTCACTAATTATTTTATTGTATTCGGCCATTCGGCGGTCACACTCTTCGCGGATGATGGGAAAGTCATCTCGCTCTTTGGCAAGGATGGTGCAGCTCAACATGCCCATGAGGCCGTCATTCCATTGTTGATTATCCATTCCGCCGGCGGTATAGGGAATCCATGCCTGCCCGTAGGCCAAATCGGCAAGGGGAGATACATCCTTCACCACACCGCATACTTTGTAGGGTGCATGGTTCAGCAGAAACTCCTTACCCACAACGCCTTGGGCCGTGCCAAAGAGTTGGCGTGCTACGGTTTCGCATACCACGGCTACCGGAATAGCGGCATCGAACGTTGCTTTGTCATAAGGCTTTCCTTCCGTGAAGCGGAAATCGAACACTTGCCAAAAAGCATAGTCTGTTTGTCGCATATCGAATGTGGTGGCGGCTTGTCCCGGCATACTGAACGGTACGGCAAATGAGATGACACCATAGGCAGTTACCGCTTCGGGGGTCTTTAACGATTTATAAAGTTCTTTGACTGTTTTGGCACTCATGGGGCCGTTGCTGGTGCCATCGCCCCAATTCTTGTTCCTCAAGCTGGCAAAGCGAACATGCAGGAAACGGTCGCGGTTGCTTTCGGGCGAGAAGGGGGCTGTCTTCACCTGTTGCATCATTACCACCAACATAATGAGGAAGATGGCAAGGGCCGTTCCCACCACATTGATGGCACTGATGAATGGTGATTGCTTTAATTGAGCAAAAGCTTGTTGTATCGTTTTCTGAATCATAATTTGTTTGTTTTGTGAAGATAAATAGTAGTTATCGGGAGTTATAGGAGTTATCACTTCGTTAGGAGTTAAAGCCAAATGTTTTTCTTTTTTAGTAGTTATCGGGAGTTATAGAAGTTATCACTCCGTTAGGAGTTAAAGCCAAATGTTTTTTCTTTATGTATTCATTAACTCTATCTATTGGCTATAACTCCTTTAACTCCTTTAACTCCATTAACTCCTCCTAAAAATTAACTTCTTTAACTCCTAAATAAATAACTCCAATATCTCCTAATTTATTATTGTACCTGTCTACCATCAAAGAAGCGGACGGTTCTTGATGTCTGCTTGGCCTGGTCTTCGTTGTGAGTAACCATCACGATGGTGCGTCCGTCTTCCTTGTTGAGCTTATGGAGGAGTTCCATCACTTCAGCCCCCATCTTCGAGTCGAGGTTACCGGTAGGTTCGTCCGCCAGGATGATGTCGGGATTGCCCACAATAGCGCGGGCGATGGCTACACGCTGGCATTGTCCACCCGAAAGTTGGGTAGGCATGTGGCGCATACGGTGGCTGAGGCCTACTCTTTCAAGTACGCTCTTGGCCAAGGCGGTACGTTCAGAAGCCGACATCTTGCGATAGAGCAACGGAAGTTCTACATTATCGAGTACATTAAGTGAGTTGATGAGGTGGAAACTCTGGAACACAAAGCCAAGGGTTTTGTTACGGAAAGCAGCCAGTTCCTTGTCGCCCATCCCTTCGGTAGTGGTTCCGTTGATGGTGATGGTACCCGAAGTAGGCGCATCAAGCAGTCCCATAATGTTGAGTAGCGTGGATTTTCCACATCCCGAAGGCCCCATAATGCTGAGGAATTCGCCTTCTTGTACTTCCAAATTCACGTTTTCGAGGGCTTGGGTTTCAATTTCGTCTGTACGGTAAATCTTGTTGATACCTTTTAATTCAATCATTGTTTTCATAATCTTCTTATTTTTTATTGTTATTATTATTTCTATGTTTTCCACCACAGATTGCACAGATTATCACAGATTTATCTTTTTATAAATGATAACATCTACAGATAATAAAGAATCTGTGTTCGTCTGTGTAATCTGTAGTGAGCTATTTATTATTCATCGCGTAAAGCATCAGCAGGGAGCACGTTGGCAGCACGTCTGACGGGAATGATGGTTCCCACCAAAGCAATGAGTAATAATATAAGGTAGGTGATGAGGCTCGTCATGCAGAAACGGGGTGTATCTTCTAGTAACCACGGTATACTGGCAAATCGGAGTTCACCAGCACCTTCAATGAGTGTCATATTGCCTTCCATGGCATAGTGTACCAATGCGATGAGCGATACCACAAACGCCACCGTGACAATCAAAGCTGATTCGAAAAGGAAACGTGCGACAATGTTCCGTTGAGTAGCCCCCAAACTACGCATCAGTCCCACTTCCTGACGGCGGGCATTGCATCGTATCCAGAATGTACCCACCATACCGAGGAAAATACACATCAATGTAAAGCCGGCCAAAGATAGTTTCAAGCGAATCAGGTTATAGACTCCGTTCTGTTCGGCATACTCTTTACGTTGGGATTCAAAAGAGCGGAATACGGTACAATAGAAATTAGCTATTTCCATGTGGGGAGCTTCTTCCTTCATGAAACGTTCCTCGAATGCTTCGGCATCCACCCCATCCTTCAACTTGAATGCCACCAAATACATGTAGTGCATATAAGGTGTATCATAGAAACCATTGTTTATCGTCACTACCAACGGATAGGCAGGTTCAAAATCACGATGCTTGAAGTCCTTGAACACACCTGCTATTTCAGTAAAATTACCACTCCATGTATAGATTTTCTTTCCTACCACATCGATAGTACCGAACATGTGCTTTGCGAATCCTTCGGACACGAAATACAATCCTCTGGTCGCCGCATCCTCGGGCACTACGACATCACCTCCTGTCAAAGCATCCTTCATGCCATAGGTCTTGAAGATATTACCCTCTTCCCAATTATTAAAGTCGTATAGCTGGGCATGTACGTATTTTCCTTCTTTAGCCTGGATGGTATCAGCATATAGTTGGGTACCACTCCAACTACCCCCATTGGGAAATGAACTGTGTCTTACTAACACTACACTTTCAACTTCGGGACAATTGTTCACCTGTCTAACTATTTGATGAAAAGCGGCTTGCTGCTGCTCATGGGTTACAGTCGTATCACGTTTACTACTATTCTGACCATATGCACTTATTTGAAGAACAAAACGCCCTTCTTCTTCATATCCTTTGGGTGTTAGATGGTTGATGGTAAGCAAATATACGGGATCTACAACCGTCCAAAGGAAGAATCCAGCAATGATGAGTTCCAACAGTATCCAGCCGTTCATGCGTCGCTGGTTCCATACTTGTTTGATGATATTCTTTAGCATAATGTAGTCTCCTTATCTCTTTGAATGAATGGAATAAATGATGGGATGGCGAAGTGCCAATACGGTAGGCACCAGAGCCGATACAAGGTTCAATATCAAACACAATCCTAAGACCGTAAGGAACAACGGTAAGTTGATGAGCATTTCCAAATGGAAAGTCATGGGATAGGTTACTTTCATACCTGAAAGCGCATTTCCTGCATCCATAATCTTCATCACCCATTCACTACCCGCCAAGACGATGAAGTATGCCAATGCCAGGCCTATCAGTGCTCCCACTACGGTAAGCAACAAGTTCTCCGTCAACACCTGTCCTATCAAACTACGATTGGTAGCACCATATGCCTTTCGCACGCCCAATTCACTCAAACGTTCGTCCATGCGTGAGGAAATCATGCCACACAGATTCATGGCAGGGATAAAGAGCAGGGCAAGCACCATATACAGAATACCACGTACAGACGCCGAAATATCTGGTTCTAATCCACAAGACTCACGAAAATAGCTCTTCCACCACACATCTGGCTGACCTATCAGATTATTCACCATATCCTCGTATTGTAAATCGTATTGTTTGACTATTTCCTGCACCTCTGCACGGAGCAATTCCATTTCACCCGAAGAAGGAGCAGTGAGATACAAGGCAATGGAGCCTGACAGACTTACATCATCCTTATGTTGAACAAGTAATCCGGAAAAATACAAAGGCAGATACACTTCACCCATCGTGGTCATGGAAGCAGTAGAACCATCCTTTACCACCCCACACACCTGTATTTTGTTTCCATCAAAATCAAGGTATTTCCCCGTTGCATCGGAGGTGGCAAAATACCGGTTCGCCATACTTTCCGAGATGACGGCCTTAGGAAGATTGGATTCTACATCCACTTCCGTAAATGGCTTTCCGCTGATGAAGTTGAAGGTAAAGACTTCCCAAAAACCGTGGTCGACCAATTGGATAATCGGTGTATAGGTCTCGTTACTTTCAGGCAATGTAAGGCTCAAGCCTAAGAATCCACCCATTTGCGAAGCGGCACCCATCTTGTCGAGGTGCTTCAAATCCTTCAGCAAACCAATCATTTTAGAACTGACTCCTGCGTTGCACGACCAGTTGTTTCCACCATTGGTTTCTGTCCTTAAGTTATTGATTACCAATGTACGGTTGCGGTTATACTCCGGATAAATGGGGGCGAACTTTACATAATAAATAATGAACAGAATCAGTGTAAAGGCCACAGACAACCCCGTACCCGCCACATAAATGGTGGTAAAGAGGCGATTCTGTTTCATCATGGTCCATGCCTGTTTGAAAGATGTCTTTATCATAATTGAGAATGAATAATGTTTATACTTACCACAGATTACACAGATTTTCACATATATATATTTTATCTTAATAAACAATCACATTTTTAAAAGAATCTGTGTTCATCTGTGTAATCTGTGGTGAACTTTAATGTCACTTCACTTTCAATTTCTTCTTGTTGCGGAACTCGCTCATGTCACTCACCACGACTTGGTCGCTCGGTTGCAGGCCGCTGATAACTTCTACATATTCGAAGTTCGAATCGCCTAACTTGACTTTGCGCTTCACCAATTCGTTGTCGCCATCGAGAACAAACAATTCATAGTCGCCACGACCCACATAATACGAGGCATTGGCTATGCGCATCACGTCTTCCTTTACGGCATTCATTACATAGACATCGGTCTTCAAGCCCGAACGGAGGCGTTTGTGGTTATCTTCGGCCAACTGGACGCTGAAGCTGATGACTCCATTCTTCGACAAGGGGGTTACACTGCTTACCGTTCCTTCCAACTTTTCGCTTCCTATCTTTACAATCACTTTTCCTCCGGCTTGTACCCGATCACCATACGTATCGGCTATTTCGCCTTCCACTTTGAAATGGCTCAAATCGGAAACGATGGCCACTTGCGAACCTTGCGATACTTGTGCACCCACCTGATTATTGATATAAGTAAGGATAGCCTTGCGAGGCGAACGGATTTGTGCATCTTCGAGGGTACGTTTCATCTCGGCCAAGCCCTTGGAGAAGATATTGAATTCCAATTCCTTTACCTTCATATCGGCCGCCTTCACTTGTTTTTCGTTTTCATACTGTTGGCGAAGTTGTTCCAATTCCAATTTACCGGTATTGTAAGCCAATTCAGCTTGTCGCACCCGATCGGTTGTACCGCTTCCCAAACTATCCAGATAACGTTCGTTACGTAATTCCACCTCCATGCGATTCAATTTCATGGCACTCACCTTGACATTCATTTCAAGATTACTCAAATAAGTGTGGTTGTTGAGACGCATTTGCTCCAACTGATAACGACGCATCTGTTCCTCGTCGAGCAATTTCTTGTACTCGGTTTCTGTACTCTGAAGGTCGAGTTTCAACAAGGGAGTACCTACATCCACACTATCGCCTCCTTTGCCATAAACCTCTACAATACGGGTACTGACAGGCGAGTTGATGATTTCCTCAAAAGCAGGAACCACCTTGCCCGATGCACTGACGCTTACTTCAATCGTCCCCTTATCGACGGTAGAAAAGACGAGGTCCTTTTTCTTTACACTACTCTGCATCCACGAAATCAAGACTCCGATGCATACTACTGACACCACTCCAACGATGCCATACTTCACTAACTTCTTGTTGCGCTCCTTTTGGCGAACTTCTTGGGGTATTACTCTATCCATATTATTTATTATTGTTTCCTTTCTTACTGAACACAAAGATACAAGTCACAGAGTATACTTTAAGAGAGAGTTTTCGTTATTCTCCATGTCCTTGCATCCGTGCGTTCATTATCTATATAGCAAAAACCATGCCAAAGTTACAAGTATCTGATTATCAAATAAGAAGCAAAAAGAAAGGGTGTCCGATAATGGACACCCTGTTCGATTTTATCAATAGACAAACGGACATTATTCACTTTCTGACTGTTTGCGCATACTGAATTCGCATCCGCAATATTGCTGGTTATAGAAGTCATACTCCTTAATAATGGCTATACGACGCTCGCTCAAACCTCCCTTACGCCAGTTCTGATTCCACCATACCACATCTGGGAAAAGTGAAACAGCATATTCGCCCGCCTCGTTGATTTGCTCCAAACTCTTCCAACGGCTGGAAGCAAGTGTAGTGGTTATAACTTGATACCCATGTTCATGTGCATAACGGGCAGTATCCAGCAGGCGCATCTTAAAGCATCGAAGGCATCGTCCTCCCCTCTCGGGTTCCTGCTCCATACCTTTCATCTGACAAAGCCATTCATCATGGTTGTAATCGGCGTCGATTATCTCCAAACCAAGGGATTGGGCATAGCGGGTACATTCTTCCTTGCGGATGTTATACTCTTCCAACGGATAGATGTTGGGATTGCAATAATATATGACGGGAGTTATTCCTTCCTTCATCAGACATTCAATGATGGCAGAAGAACAAGGAGCGCAACAAGTATGCAACAATACTTTATCGGCTCCACCGGGAACCTCTATCCGAAATCTTCTTTTCATTTAGAAGGGGAAAAGCAAAGGTAAAACCAATACCATGACAATACCCATGATAATCTGCAAAGGCAAACCTACCTTGACATAATCCATGAAGGTATATTGACCGGCAGGCATCACCAAGGCATTAGGCGGAGTGGAGAATGGAGAAGCAAAGCACATACTTGCAGCTACCGTTACCGCAAAGAGGAAGGGAGTAGGATCGACTCCTATCTGCACGGCACTATTCATGGCAATGGGTGCCAAAAGCACCGCCGTGGCGGTATTGCTAATGAACATGGTCATCAGAGAGGTCGTGAAGTAAATGCCGGCCATCAATGCTATAGGGCCGTATGCACCCAATCCGCTGACCAAGGTATTTGATATGTATTCAGATGCACCGGTCTTTTCCAATGCCATCGACATGGGCATCATGGCCGCAATCAGCACTATACTTTCCCAATTGATGGTTTTGTAGGCAGCTTCTACATTGCGGAAACATCCGGTCAACACCATCAACAAACCAGCAATCATTACGGCGGTAACTGGAGCTACCGGGATAAAGTCGAATACCATCATGCTCACCATCAATATCATGATGATAGCGGCAATAGGAGCCTTGTAGTCGAGTGTCACCTTAGCGGCTTCGGCCAAAGGCTGTCCCAATACTACCCATTCGGTGTCTTCCTGACTGAGGCGTGCAATGTTTGTCCACGTGCCTTGCACCAGAAGCACATCACCTCCATGTACTTTCTCCTCGCCAATATTACGGAGGATGTATTCATTCTTACGACGAATGCCCAAGATATTTACATTGTACTTGTCGCGGAAACCGGTCTCGGCCACACTCTGATGGATGAGTTTGGAAGAAGGCATGAGAACTATTTCAGCAATACCGATGTCGTAGAAATCCAGTTTCTTGCTTTTCTTTGATTCTTCAGTGACATGTCCGTCGAGCATTTCCAGCTGATAGTCAATGCTGAATTGTTTCACCTTATCGGCTTCACCACGTATATAGAGGATGTCATCTATCTGTAATTTGGTCTTGAAGTCGGTAAGTTGTTGGCTGGCGGTCATCAGAAAGCGGTGTTGCGATGACTCGCTACGACGCACTTCCAAGATGTTCAAGCCATACTTGCGACGTACGTCCAATTCGATGATGCTGTTTCCTTTCAACAACGAGGTAGGTACCACCTTCACCCGAAAGAGGTTGGTAGAGATACCGTATTCAGCCACCAGTTCCTTCAAGGTCTTGGCATTCTGCTTACCTTTGTTCTTATCATTACCTTGCTTGGACAAGAACCATTTGCTGAGTGGAAGAAGCACTAGCATACCGACTCCTACACATATCAAACCGACAGGCAGGAAGGAGAAGAACGACAAAGCCGGATAGCCACCCGAAACGAGGGCATCCTGAATCACCAAGTTGGGAGGCGTACCAATCAGAGTCATCATCCCCCCCATGCTGCTCGCAAAGGCCAAAGGCATCAAGAGACGGCTGGCATTCATCTTTGCACTAGCCGCCAAACTCACCACAATGGGAAGCATCAACGCCACGGTGCCCGTATTGCTAACAAAGGCTCCGATGCCCGAAGTGACGATCATCACCAGGATAAAGAGACGAAGCTCACTCTCGCCCGCCAATTTCAAGATGCGGGAACTTATCATCTTGGCCAAGCCTGTTTGGAAGATGGCTCCACCAACCACAAACAAGCCTACCATCATGATGACTACTGAATTGGAAAAACCCGACAAAGCCTCTGCCGGAGTGAGTATCTGGAAAACAAGCAAAGCGACCAAAGCAATCAAAGCGACGATATCCGAACGCAGCTTACCATGCATAAATCCAATGGCCGACAATATCAGAATTGCAAGAGTTATCCACATAATATTTTCACTTTACGCTTAAGAGAGTACAAAAATAGTGCTTTTTTAGTTCACCTCACTTGAAAAAAGGCTAAATTTGTGCTCTATTTTCAAGAAAAGAAACATTATGAACATAAATACGGATGCACTTCCCTGCTTAGGAAACTCCCTGGAAGATAACCTGGGCATCGTTTTCCTGCCTACAGACAAGGACGGCACGACCCATGCAGAAATGCCGGTCGACCATCGTACTTGCCAACCCTATGGCACCCTTCACGGAGGAGCCTCGCTTGCCTTGGCGGAATCATTGGCCGGACATGGCTCTTTGGAAATCTGCAACGAACATGAAATAGCTTTCGGTATGCAGGTAAGCGGCAACCACATCCGCCCCGTCAAGATTGGGAACAAAGTATTGGCAAGCGGAAAACTGACGCACAAGGGAAGCAATACCCACATTTGGGACATCACCCTCACCACCACCGAGGGAAAGCTTGTAGCCAGCATCCGCGTAGTAAACTATATAAAAAGTAAGAAATGAACTTGCCCGAACAAGATATTATCCAACGGATAGAAAATCTGATGCAAAGTTCGCACAGCTTTGCCCTCTACCGATTGCCATGGACAGACGAATGTATACTTGTCCTCCAGACAACCGATGAAGCGGAGATACTGACGGACATCATCCAACTGAACGGGAAACAAGGATTCGTCATCGCCCCTTTCCGCTTGTCAGAAGACCATCCGCTCATGCTGATTCGTCCCGATATTCTGGCAAGCGGATGGGAAGCCATCAGCAAAGCATTGAGTTACGAGGAAGAAAACGTTACTTTACACTCCGTAAAGCGTCACTTTACGAACGCTAAAACGACACTTTACGAACAAGCGCCTCAGGAAGGGTTGGAAGGCTATCGGGAAGTATTCACACGCTTCATCACTCTCCTACAGAAAAAGACCTTCCAGAAGCTTGTCCTCTCGCGAATGGAGACATGCACGTTGACCGAGGGATTCTCGCCATTAAGGGCCTTCGTCAAGGCTTGCAACAGCTATCCGCGCATGATGATTTACCTTTGCTACACCCCACAAACAGGCACCTGGTTGGGAAGTACCCCTGAAATCCTCTTGAGCGGACAAGAAAAGAACTGGCATACGGTAGCTTTGGCGGGCACCATGCCTATGCAAGGCGAAGTGATGCCCGAGGAATGGAGCGACAAGAACAAGGAAGAACAGAAGCTCGTAGCGGAATATGTCCGTCGAATCGTCAAGAAGTTCGGCAACAAACTGGAAGAACAAGGCCCCTATACCGCAAGAGCCGGCCAATTGGTACACCTCAAGTCAGACTTCCGATTCAATCTGAAGAACAGGAAATCATTGGGTAACCTATTGAAGGAACTCCACCCCACCCCTGCCGTATGTGGCCTTCCCAAGGAAGAAACCTATCGTTTCATCGCCGAAAATGAAGGTTATGAACGGAAATACTATTCGGGGTTCATCGGATGGCTGGATTCGGAAGGACAGACAGACTTGTATGTCAACCTCCGTTGCATGGAAATCAACGATGGAAAAGCCACTCTCTATGCCGGTGGAGGCATATTACCCTCTTCTGAAATGGCCTTGGAGTATGAAGAGACGAAAGAGAAAATGAAGACAATGAAGAATATATTATAAAGCTTGCCTCACGGGGCAAACCAATCATTGACAATATGTATTCAGACAAAAGAAGCATACTACAACTGGCAGCACTTCTGAAGGCGCACAAGATACGAAAAATCGTACTTTGCCCGGGAAGTCGAAATGCAGCTATTGTGCATACCCTCGCCAACATCGAAGACTTTACCTGCTACTCGGTGACCGACGAACGGAGCGCAGGATTCTTTGCCATCGGCCTATCCTTACAAGGCGGAGGACCGGCTGCTATTTGTTGCACTTCAGGATCGGCTCTGCTCAATCTCCACCCCGCCGTATCCGAGGCTTTCTATCAACAAATTCCGTTGATAATCATATCTGCCGACCGGCCGGCCGCATGGATTGGACAAATGGACGGACAGACACTTCCCCAACCGAACGTGTTCGGAAACCTGGTTAAAATGTCCGTCAACCTTCCCGAAGTGAACACCGACGAAGACGAATGGTATTGCAACCGACTCATCAACGAGGCCATACTCGAAACCAACCACCACGGTAAAGGTCCCGTACATATCAATGTCCCCCTATCGGAACCTATCTATCGGTTTACCGCCAAGACATTGCCCGAAGCACGAGTCATTACCCGCTACCAAGGGCTGAATGTGTATGACCGCGATTACAAGGAGCTGATAAACAAACTGAATCAAGCCAACAAGCGGATGATTATTGTCGGACAGATGAACCTCATCTATCAGTTCGACAAGAAATACGTCAAGCCCCTATGCAAGAACTTTGTGTGGCTGACGGAACATTTGGGCAATCAAACCGCTCCAGGGTTGGCCATCAAAAACTTCGATGTAGCCGTATCGGCAATGGATGAGGTACGCCAGGAACAGATGACACCCGAACTTCTCATCACCTTCGGAGGCCACATTGTATCCAAACAGATGAAAAAGTATCTGCGCAACCATCCGCCCAAAGAACATTGGCACATCACTCCCGACGGGAAAGTGGCCGATTTGTTCGGATGCCTCACGACAATCATCGAGATGGATCCCTTTGAGTTTCTGGAAAAGATTGCCTTCCTGCTTGAAGGAAACCCGACCAACTACCCATTGATGTGGGAGAATTGGTGCAAAACCATCCCTGAACCCTCTCTTCCCTACTCACAGATATCTGTAACGGGTGATTTGTTAAAGGCTCTACCTGCGCCTTGTTCCCTTCATCTGGCTAATAGCTCTACGGTGCGTTATGCACAGCTGTTCACCTTGGCCAAGGGAGTGGAAGTATGTTGCAATCGAGGAGTAAACGGCATTGAAGGTTCGCTATCGAGTGCCATCGGCTATGCATCCGCATCCACACAAACCAACTTCATTCTTATCGGCGACTTAAGTTTCTTCATCGACATGAATGCCTTGTGGATGAGCCACCTACGAAACAATGTCCGTATCTTGCTCTTCAACAATGAAGGAGGAGAAATCTTCCATACACTTCCCGGTATGGACAAGACGGATAAATCGCGTCCTTTCATTACCGCTGAGCACCAGACATCAGCCAAGGGATGGGCAGAAGAACGGGGCTTCCAATATATAAAGGTAAGGGATGACGAGGAATGGCAAGATGCCTTGAAAGTCTTTGCATCACCCGAAGAACAGGAACGACCGATGATTCTGGAAGTAATGACGGACAAGAGCGAGGATACCCGATTGCTAAGAGAATATTACAAGAGTGTGAAGAATAAATAACATTCAATACATCATTGTCATCCAGAGCGAAGCGAAGGATCTCGATAACATCCACGCTTTATGCTACCGAGATTCTTCGTCACTACGTTCCTCTGAATGACAAATAATGTTCAGTTAAAACAAGAAATTATGGAAAAAAGAGAATGGAAAACCATCAAGGAATATCAGGACATCTTGTTCGAATTCTATAACGGCATTGCCAAGATAACCATCAACCGTCCGCGTTATCGCAACGCCTTCACACCGACTACCACCACCGAAATCAGCGAT
>JAFVTL010000116.1 GCA_017503235.1 Bacteroidaceae bacterium
CAGTTACAACTGACTTCTTGTCTTCACCCAAACCGAGGATCTGAACATCGTCACCTACGTGGATAACACCAGTTTCGATACGACCTGTTGCTACAGTACCACGACCTGTGATTGAGAATACGTCTTCAACCGGCATCAAGAACGGCTTATCAATTGCACGTGGAGGCAATGGAATCCAAGTGTCGCAAGCTTCCATCAATTCCATAACTTTATCTTCCCATTCAGCAACACCGTTCAATGCACCAAGTGCAGAACCGCGGACGATCGGAGTTTCATCGCCATCGAATTCGTATGCAGAAAGCAATTCACGCATTTCCATTTCTACCAATTCCAACATTTCTTCATCGTCAACCATATCGCACTTGTTCAAGAAAACAACCAAGCGAGGTACGTTTACCTGACGAGCCAACAAGATGTGTTCACGAGTCTGAGGCATCGGACCATCTGTAGCAGCACAAACGATGATAGCACCGTCCATCTGAGCAGCACCAGTAACCATGTTCTTAACGTAGTCGGCGTGACCCGGACAGTCTACGTGAGCATAGTGACGATTAGCAGTTTCATATTCAACGTGAGCAGTGTTGATAGTGATACCACGTTCCTTTTCTTCCGGAGCATTGTCGATAGAATCGAAAGAACGCATTTCAGAGAGACCCTTCTTTGCCAACACAGTTGTGATAGCAGCAGTCAAGGTAGTCTTACCGTGGTCAACGTGACCGATAGTACCAATGTTAACGTGCGGTTTCGAACGTTCGAATTTTTCTTTAGCCATAGCTTTAAAATTTATTTGTTTATTTGATTAATAATCAGCTTTTCGTATCAAGAGCTGTTAACGAGATTTGAACTCGTGACCTCTTCCTTACCAAGGAAGTGCTCTACCACTGAGCTATAACAGCAAAATCAAGAGAGCGGAAGACGGGGCTCAAACCCGCGACCCTCAGCTTGGAAGGCTAATGCTCTATCAACTGAGCTACTTCCGCAAGAGGTGGGCAAAGATGGATTCGAACCACCGAAGGCGTAAGCCAGCAGATTTACAGTCTGCCCCATTTGGCCACTCTGGTATTTGCCCATTCCATGTTTTCGAGCCTCTTGTCGGATTCGAACCAACGACCCCGAGATTACAAATCACGTGCTCTGGCCAACTGAGCTAAAGAGGCTTATAAAACTTTGCAGCCTGCTCCACATAGAAGCTAAGCGGCTGCAAAGTTAGATATTTATTTTAAATCACAAAAACTTTTAGTGACTTTTTTATTTGCCGCGAAGTTTTTCCTTCGCCTTAGTCAGTTGTTTTTCAAGCGCATCACAGCACACATCAACCGACTCTTCAAAAGTATCACTGACCTTCTCTGCAAAGAATTCCCCGTTCAGGGCGAGCACCTTGATACCGGCTTCCTTGTTCATTGCAGTCTCCGGCTTCACTACCTTTAACGACACCTCCACTTTCTTTATATCATCACAATACTTTTCCAACTTTGCAACTTTCTTCTGGATGAAATCCTGAAGTCTTTCAGATGCATCAAAATGAATCGCTTGAATTCTTACTTCCATAAATACCTCCTTTTTTTACGCCCTTGGATGGGCTTGTTCATACACTTTTTTAAGTTCCTCAAAAGTTACATGCGTGTAGACTTCCGTCGTTTGCAGACTTTCATGCCCCAGGAGCTCCTTCACCGACTTCAGGTCGGCTCCGTTGTTCAGCATCACCGTTGCGAAGGTATGTCTCAGCACATGCGGACTTTTCTTCTTTAACGTTGCAACTTTTGAAAGGTTCCGTTTCACAATCGTATAGACCGCCATCGGATACATCCGCCTCCCGTCTTTCAACACGAAGAAAGCACCTTCTCCGGACGGCACCGCTCCGTTCCTTTCGTCCACATACTTCCGCAGGCAGTCCATCAGACCGGCACCGCAGGGTATCAGACGCTGTTTGTTTCTCTTCCCGTTCACTTTAATCTGCCTGGATGAAAAATCCACATCCGAGTCATTCAGTCCTATCAGCTCCGACTGGCGGATGCCCGTTGAATAGAGCAGCTCAATCATCGCCTTGTCCCGGCAGGCTTCAAAACCTTCACCGAAAGGAATCTCGTCCAGCAGCAAGTCCATCTCCTTCTCCCGCAAGAAAGCAGGCAGAGCCTTCCTCTTTTTGGGACCGGGGATGCGGGTTGTCGGGTTCACAGCGACTACTTTGTTCTTCCTCAGGTAGCGATAGAACGTACGGAGCGAACTTAACTTCCGGTTCACGGAAGCCGGACTGCGTCCTTCGTCCATCAAGCTTACCATCCAGGAACGTACCGCCGCTTCACCGACTGTACTGAATTCCGCTTCCGGATTTTCCTCCCTGAAGAATTCCTCGAACTGGCGGAGGTCGCGTCCATAACCGTCTACCGTATGGAGCGAATAGTTTCGCCCTGCGCGAAGATAATCCAGAAAAGCGTCTACAAGCATACAGAACGTCGCATCTTAATTATGCAACGAATATATGAAAAAGAATTCAATAATTCAAGAAAAATATGCGTAAATTATTCTTCTACTTGCTGAAGCTTCTGAACGTAAATGGCACGTTCTCTCTTCAAACGGTTGATTACAGACGGCTTGTCGAACTGTTGTCTAGCTCTCAATTCCTTTACAACACCTGTCTTTTCAAATTTTCTCTTGAATTTCTTCAGCGCTCTTTCAATGTTTTCGCCTTCTTTTACTGGTACTACAATCATTTTGTTTATATATTAGTATGTTATTAAAAATTTCAGAGTCAAATTGCGGCGCAAAATTACACATACTTTCTTTATTTACAAAACTTTCCCCCGATTTTTATTGGAAACCCGACAAAAAGCGTATCTTTGTACAGGAGTTTTGCAGATGCAGAACCGAGGTAGTTAGAACTTAAATTCAGATATTATGGAAACAACAATCAGAAAAAGAGTAGCCGACCTGCGCGAGTTCATGTCAAGCAACGGCCTGTCGGCTTTCATCGTCCCCAGTACCGACCCCCATTCGGGCGAATATATCCCCGCACACTGGGAGTCCCGTAAATTCATCAGTGGCTTTACCGGTTCGGCCGGAACCGCCGTCATCACCCTCGACGATGCCGGTTTGTGGACCGACTCCCGATATTTCCTCCAGGCTGCCAACGAGCTGGAAGGAAGCGGAATCCGCCTGTTCAAGGACAAGTTGCCCGAAACTCCTTCCATGACCGACTGGTTGGGAAGCATCCTCAAGGCCGGCGACAAGGTGGGCATTGACGGATGGGTGAACACCGCCGCACAAGCTGCCTCCCTGCGCGAGGAACTGGGAAAGTATCAGTTGGAACTGACTGTAACCCCCGATCCCTTCGACCAAATCTGGAAAGACCGCCCTTCTTTGCCGAAGGACCCGATTTTCCTGCACGACATCCAGTATGCCGGCGTTTCCTGTACGGACAAGATTGCCCAAATCCAGGAACGCATCAAGGGCAACGGCTCCACTTCCGTCATCCTGTCCGCCCTCGATGACATTGCCTGGACACTGAACCTCCGCGGCTGCGATGTCCATTGCAACCCGGTGTTCATCAGCTACCTGCTCATCACCCCCGAAGGACATACCTTATATATAATAGAGGAAAAGATTACGGACGAGGTCCGCAGCTACCTGCAGGGCCAGCACGTTGACATCCGTCCTTACACCAGCCTCGAAGCCGACCTGAAGGACTACAAGAAGCACCATGCCGAAAGACTCCAGGTGTCGCCTGTCATCAACGAAAGCCTGTACGCCCTGGCGGTGGAATATGCCGATGCCATCATCGCCCCCTGTCCTGTAGGCTTGATGAAGTCCTATAAGAACGATGTGGAAATTGAAGGTTTCCGTCGCTGTATGACCCGCGACGGTGTGGCCATGGTGAAGTTCATCCGTTGGGTCAAGGAAGCCGTCAAGTCGGGCAACGAAACCGAAATGAGCGCCGACAAGGTGTTGTGCGGATTCCGTGCCGAACAGGATCTGTTCAAGGGAGTCAGCTTCGACACCATCGCGGGATACAAGGAACACGCCGCCCTTCCCCACCACAAGTCCACTCCTGAAAACGACATGCCGCTGAAGCCCGAAGGCCTCTTCCTCGTTGACAGTGGCGGCCAGTATCTGGACGGTACCACCGACATCACCCGAACCATCGTACTCGGACCGCTCACCGATGAAGAGAAAGCCGACTTCACCCTGGTATTGAAAGGCCACTTGCAGATTCAGAACCTCCACTTCCCGCAAGGCACCTGCGGCACCCAGCTTGACGCCTTCGCCCGCATCGCCATGTGGAAGCAGGGCATCAACTACCTGCACGGCACCGGTCACGGCGTAGGCCAATACCTCTGCGTACACGAAGGCCCGCACCAGTTCCGCATGAACCACATGCCTACCCTGCTCGAACCGGGCATGAACATCACCAACGAACCGGGCATCTACAAGGCCGGCAAGCACGGAGCACGTACCGAAAACGTTCTGTTGGTCGTTCCTGCACAGGAAACTGAGTTCGGTAAGTTCTACAAGTTCGAGCCGCTCACCATGTGTCCTATCGACAAGGAAGCCATCGTGGTGGAAATGATGACCGACGAAGAACTGGCCTGGTTCAACGAATACCACCAGACCGTCTACGAACGTCTGAACCCTTATTTGAATGCAGAAGAACAGGCCTGGCTGAAGGAAGCCACCGCCCCTCTCAAACGATAAACGAATATGGCACTCATCAAATCAGTCAGAGGGTTCACCCCTCAAATCGGCGAGAATACCTACTTGTCCGAAAACGCCACCATCGTAGGCGATGTCACCATCGGCCGCGACTGTAGCATCTGGTTCAACGCCGTCCTTCGGGGCGATGTGAACCCCATCCGCATCGGCGACCGTGTGAACATTCAGGACGGCAGCGTCCTCCACACCCTCTACGAGCGTTCGGTGGTCGAAATCGGCAACGACGTATCGGTGGGCCACAACGTCACCATCCATGGAGCCACCGTCAAGGACGGTGCCCTCATCGGCATGGGAGCCACCGTGCTCGACTATGCCGTGGTGGGCGAAGGCGCCATCGTGGCTGCCGGCGCCCTGGTGCTGAGCAGCACGGTCATCGAGCCCGGCACCCTCTGGGCCGGTGTCCCCGCCAAGTTCATCAAGAAGATTCCCGTCGAACAGAGCAAGGAGCTGAACCAGAAGATTGCCAACGGCTATCTGATGTACGCTTCTTGGTTCAAGGAAGAGGAGAAATAAAGAAAAAGGTGGATGTGCCAGAAAGCACATCCACTTTTTTTTTAGACACACTCCCAACGAGCGTATACCGGCTGCGCACATTGTCCCAATCCCCCCTTTGTCACTCAGAGCGGAACGCAGTGAAGCGAAGAGTCTCGGTAACATCCACTAAGAAAGAGGCCGTCTCATCGGATGTGTCATCCGATGAGACAGAGGTAGGGGTCTCTGACCCCTTGGGGTGATTGCGGGTCAAAGACCCTGATACTCAAAACGAAGCTGTGTCAAAATACACTTTTCATCCGCTGATGACGCTGATAACACAGATTTTTCATCTTTATTATACCGAAAGGTTATTATTTATCTGCGCAATCCGCGTAATCTGCGGATGAAAAAATTCCGTCTCATCGGATGTGTCATCCGATGAGGCAGAGGTAGGGGTCTCTGACCCCTTAAAGCTATGTCGGGTCAAAGACCCTGATACTCAAAAACGGCGGATAGAGAATATCCGCCGTTATGAAAGTTATTTGTTGTTACATTAAGGTGCAACCGGAGCTTTGAATTCCGGCCAACTACCCGATGTCCACGACCAGCGGTAGTCTTTATAAGCGCTTTTATCGTTTTTATAAAAATTGGCTTCTGCAGCAGCGGTGAAACCATTTTCGATGTAAGTATTCATATAGCTTAAAAGCGAAGATAATTGAGCATCATCCGGTGAATTAAATGAGTAGTTATTGGAGTTTGTGTGACCGGCAACAGCTACACCAATAGCATTTTGAGCATGATTTCCATATGTATCATTCGTTACACTTGGCATGAAGTATGAACCATACACACCCGATCCCGCCTTATTTTGATAACCTACGATACCACCGATTCTATCGCTGCCTTCAGTAGCTGACAAATAAACCTTGTCGCTAAGGTTTCTGCAACCAATCACGAAACTCTTGTTGGTATAACTTTGTTCATTCTCCATGAGTCCGACAATACCGCCGGTACCGGATTTTGTGACTGCAGAAGATGTATTGTAATATGTACCATAAATTTCTCCCTGATTGGTGCAGCCAACAACATATGCATAATTACTCATAAATCCCACAATACCACCGGAGACGGCACCGGTAACGGTAGCCTCATTGGTACACATTTCTAAAGCAGCAATCACTCCATAACCCCCTGCTGAACTGGCAGGTATACCCATATCTCCAACAAGACCTCCTACCCCATATTGGCCCCTTATATTACCCCTCACAGAGCAATTGGTAATATAAGAATAACCACTTACAGAACATTCCAAATTACCGGCTATACCACCAACTGACTTATTTCCTTCTACAGTGCCGCTGAAACTGCTATTAATAATCTTTGGTGTATCATTTGCATAATTAAATGAATTCAATTTACCAACCAACCCGCCTGTTGGACAACCTAAACCATTGTTTGGACATTTCACGGTACTATTGGTTACATGGCAATTGTCAATAATACCATATGAAATACCAGATACAACGCCTATATAATAGCCCACAGAAGAAGCAGGGGGATTACCTACAATCTTAGCATTATCAAACTTCAAGTTTTTGATATTTCCGTCAAATCTATCAATGAAACCAGCACAAGTAGGCCAATTTTCCTTATATACAATATACATATTCTTGATGGTATGATTCTTTCCATCAATTGTACCACGATAAACTTGATATTCATCAGCTGAATCCGCCAACGGTGTCCAGTTGCCTTTGTCAGGCAAGCCGTTAGCGTCCAAGGTTATGCCGTCTATGGGGAGGGTAATATCTTGAATAAGCTCCAAGTTTATAATGTTAGAAGTTGTATTTTGCGATACCATTTCGTTCCATTTATAAAGACCCATGGCATCGTAAGCGGCGACAGTATTAGGGGTATCACTATCAATTTTATAGGCTGTTTTCAGGTCACTACTACCCTTGCTTACCTTATACATCTTGCTTGCATCCAATTTCAAATCGGAAAGTGGGGCGGTGTCGTAATAAGTATCACCCAAAAGAACAAGCGACAAACCGATGTACCAACCGCTAACTTTTGCATCAGTAGGCGAAACGGCAAAATAGACAGTCAGCTTACCCGAGCCATTGAACTGCACCTTCTGCTCATCTTCGGTAGGAGTTGAGTACATGGCTTCTGCCTGGGTGCGCAACTCTACAACAGCCTTCAGGTTGGCATACTGGTTGTTCTCCAAAGTAATCTCCACCACCGATGTCTGGTGCTCGAAGCTCAAGTTCAAATTGGTTGTAGGCTGTCCGGCAGTTACTTCCTTCGAAGCAGTCATCTGCATGTAGTTACCTACATTTGCTTTGGTTCCGCTTTGTACTGAAAGCCCGCCTGCTGCTGTAGCCGGATAAGTGGCAGTGATGGTACTGGCGGTTGCGAATGTTTCGGGAAAATCGCCATTGTCATAGGCATATTCAAAATCATTGCCTCCCGTCCAATTGAAAGTATAGGTTTGTTCGCCAATCTTCAAAGCAAAGGCATCGCCTGTGCCCCATGACAATTTGGTTTGACCACCTTCGCTATCGCCCAAGGCCAATCGCGACACATCGCCAATGGTAGCACGGATAACCACCGGCTTGGCGTTGGTCTGTTCCTGTACCAGCAAATCATCTTCGTTGTTACAAGCTGTAAAGCCGCCCATCCCTATCAGGGCCAGCACTAATAAAAGCAAATTCTTCTTCATGATTCGTACAGTTTTAATCGGTTAAGACCAAGTAGTGTCATCCAAAGGCGATATGCTATTCGCAAATCCCTTTTCCACTTCCACTTCAATTACTTCCACTTGCGGGGCT
This sequence comes from Bacteroidaceae bacterium, assembly GCA_017503235.1. Classification (GTDB taxonomy): domain Bacteria; phylum Bacteroidota; class Bacteroidia; order Bacteroidales; family Bacteroidaceae; genus Phocaeicola. The sequence continues at coordinate 8,016 of JAFVTL010000116.1, forward strand.
TCGTAAGCCACCGACATCCGTTCTTCTCTTTTCATTTTAAATGCTATTTATAGATAATTATTTATAGTTCTTACTGTTTGTCACTCAGAGCGAAGCGAAGAGTCTCGGGAACATCCACGTTCTGGCTGCGCTGTGTAATCGAGATCCTTCCTCCCTCCGGTCGTCTGGATGACAACTGAAGGGGGGAGGATAAAAAAGTCCCTGCGTGGCGAGCGCTATCGCACTCTCCACGCAGGGACATTCCTCGTCCGGGCGTTCCGCCCGTCCGTTATAGATTATAGAATAAAGCTTGCTTGCTTGCTTGCTTGCTTGCTAACATTTTAAATGACATTTCCAAATTCTGCATCCTATTTTTTGCTAATTATTTCGCAAATATAACAAAAAGAAAACAAAATCAAGCATTTCCGCCCATTATTTCTACCAAAAAATAAAGGATGGCACACAGATGCACAGACGGGACAAATGACAATCAAATATGTAGTCTTCCATACATCAAGGTTCGCCAATGGCCTCGACAATGAGGCGAACCTGTATGGGAGTGAAAGTGCGGCTCTTGTCGGTAAGCCCGTGACACTTCAGAGCCTCCACCAACTGGG
>JAFVTL010000117.1 GCA_017503235.1 Bacteroidaceae bacterium
ATGGTATTCCGCACATTATCCTGTTTGCGCCCGATGGCACTATTTTAAAACGTAATCTCCGTGGTCAGAATATGATTGATACGGTGGATGAAGTGATGAAGAAGAAATAAAGAAAACTCGCCTTCGCAAAACGTCTTGCGAAGGCGAGTTTTTTTTAATAGTTTATTCGCCCAAAAGTTGTACAACTTTTTAGAATTGTTGAAGAAGAAATGGGTGAATAAACTATTTGTTTCGAGGATTCGTGAAGGCGAATTTATTTTTTGCGAAGGCGGATTTGAAAAACGTGAAGGCGTTTTCTGGCAAGGGCGAAAAGCCCTTCAATTTTTTTAAGATGCAAAAACATCCTTCAAATAAATCAGTGGAAGCTAACTTGCTGATTCACAATACCAATTCCTGACTTTTTACCCTGAATGATGCCCAACAAAAAAGTCAGCCTCCTAAGAGTGGCTGACTTTTTGAAATCGTATAAATCAGACGAAAAAATCAGGAATATTAATAATCAATGCATTAAGTGCGCCTGATTTTTTGAAGGATGTTTTTTATACATTGAAGCGGAAGTGCATGATGTCGCCGTCCTGAACGACATATTCTTTACCTTCCACACCCATCTTTCCGGCTTCCTTCACGGCCGCTTCCGAGCCATATTTGATGTAGTCGTCGTACTTGATGACTTCGGCACGGATAAAGCCCTTCTCGAAGTCGGTATGGATAACACCGGCGCATTGCGGAGCCTTCCAACCTTTGCGATACGTCCAGGCTTTTACTTCCATTTCGCCGGCGGTGATGAAGGTTTCCAGGTTCAGGAGCTTGTAAATAGCCTTGATAAGGCGGTCGCAGCCCGATTCCTTCAAGCCCATATCTTCCAGGAACATCTGCTTTTCTTCGTAGCTTTCCAGTTCGGCGATGTCGGCTTCTGTCTGCGCGCTGATGATGAGAAGTTCCGCTTCTTCGTCCTTGATGGCTTCGCGAACGGCTTCTACATAAGGATTGCCATTGGCGGCCGAGGTATCGTCCACATTGCATACATACAGCACTGGCTTGGTGGTGAGGAGGAACAGGTTCTTGGCAGCGTTTTGTTCGTCTTCAGTTTCAAATGACACAGTACGTGCCGACTTGCCTTGGAGGAGTGCATCCCGATAGGCTACAAGTACATCATATTCGATTTTAGCTTGCTTGTCGCCACCCACTTTAGCTTGTTTTTCTACGCGTTTAATACGATTTTCTACCGTTTCGAGGTCTTTCAACTGAAGTTCTGCATCGATGATTTCCTTGTCGCGGACAGGATTTACTGAGCCGTCTACGTGTACGATATTATCATTGTCGAAGCAGCGCAATACGTGAATGATTGCATCGGTTTCGCGGATGTTTCCCAGAAACTGATTGCCCAGACCTTCGCCTTGGCTGGCTCCTTTCACCAAACCGGCGATATCGACGATGTCGCATGTGGCTGGCACGATACGTCCTGGTTTTACCAGTTCGGCCAGTTTGTTCAGTCTTTCATCGGGGACGGAGATTTGTCCTTGTTGGGCGTCGATGGTGCAGAAGGGGTAGTTCGCACTCTGCGCCTTGGCGCTCGACAGACAGTTGAATAGAGTAGATTTCCCTACATTAGGAAGGCCTACAATACCTGCTTTTAATGCCATTATTTCAGTGTTTTTGAATGATTGTCAATAATTTCGGGTGCAAAGATAGTATAAACCTTGTGCAGAAACAAATTTATTTGCTTCTGCATGGGTGCTTAGCCCTTATGGAACAAATTCCAAGGAATGAAGAAAGGGTAGCCTCACGGTTACCCTTCTTTGTAAGTTGCAAGAGAGATTATATAAATGAAAAGATTTAGGTTTGATCGGTTATTTCTCCCGCCCTTTATCAAGGGAGTTGTCTTGTCTGACAGATTTCCATTGAATTGTATGCAAATATAGTAATAATTGTTTGTCTTACTAACATTTTGCAAGTTATTTTTGTTCGAATCTCTGTTTTATTCCATTCCTTTGATATGTTTTATGAAGAAGAAAGCATGATTAATGAGCTTCCAGCCAATTGTTACCCCATCCGCAATCGGCTCGTAAAGGTACTTGCATGGGGTATGCCTTACCCATCTCTTCGATGACGATTTGTTGTACTTTTTCCCTTTCTTCAGGGTATACACTGAAGTTGAGTTCGTCGTGTACTTGAAGTATCATTTTGGAGCGGATGTTTTCTTCTTTGAAGCGCTGGCTAATGCGTATCATGGCTATCTTGATAATGTCAGCAGCACTGCCTTGAATGGGGGCATTGATGGCATTGCGTTCGGCATAACCACGTACTACGGCATTGTGCGAATTGATGTCGGGAAGGAAACGTTTGCGACCGAAGATGGTTTCGATATAGCCTTTTTCGCGGGCGGCTTCAATGCTTTGATCCATGTATTCCTTGATTTGTGGGTAGGTTTGGAAATAGCCTTCAATCAGCTCCTTGGCTTCGCTACGTGGTACGTTCATGCGTTCGGCCAACCCGAATACGCTAATGCCGTAAATAATGCCGAAATTGGCTGTTTTGGCCTTGCTTCGTTGCTCACGGGTTACTTCTTCCACTCCGATTTTGTATATCTTGGCAGCAGTGGCGGCATGGATATCGTCTCCTTCGCGGAATGCTTCTATCATGTTCTTGTCACCGCTGAGGTGTGCCATGATGCGGAGTTCGATTTGTGAATAGTCGGCTGAGAAGAATTCACATCCGTCTTCAGGGATGAACGCCTTGCGTATCTCTTTTCCGTCTTCGTTGCGGATAGGGATATTTTGTAGGTTTGGATTGCTGGAACTGAGTCGTCCGGTGGCGGTTACTGTCTGGTTGAAAGAAGTGTGTATTTTACCGGTTTTCGGATTGACGAGTAGGGGGAGAGCGTCAATATAAGTTCCCAATAGTTTTTTCAATCCTCTGTGTTCCAGTATTTTCCCGACAATTTCATGCTTTCCGCGCAGACTTTCGAGTACTTCTTCACTGGTGACGTATTGTCCTGTCTTGGTCTTCTTTGCCTTTGCGGTAATCTTGAGGCGGTCGAACAACACTTCACCTACTTGTTTGGGCGAGGCGATGTTGAAATCAATACCGGCCAGTTGGTGTACTTCGTTTTCGATCTGTTGCATCCGGTTAGTGAAGTGCAGCGAACTTTCTTTCAGTGCGTTGGTGTCTATGCGTACTCCGTTTCTTTCCATTTGTGCCAATACAGGCATCAGGGGCATTTCTATGTAGTAGAATAAAGAGGAAACACCGTTGGCTTCCAATTCATTCTCCAGGATGTTTTTCAGCTTTAAGGTCACATCGGCGTCTTCACATGCATATTGGTATACGGCTTCGGCGGGAAGGTCGCGCATGTTCCCTTGGTTCTTGCCTTTGGCTCCGATAAGTTCTTCGATGCGGATGGTCTCGTAGTTCAGATAGATTTCGGCAAGGTAATCCATGTTGTGTCGAAGTTCGGGTTGGAGCACATAATGTGCAATCATGGTATCGAACATGGGTCCCCGAAGTTCAACTCCATAATTGTCGAGTACCAACAAGTCGTACTTCATGTTTTGTCCCACTTTCAGAATTTCTTCGTTTTCGAAGATGGGCTGGAATTCTTTGACGATTTTTTTTGCTTCATCGTAGTTGGGAGGTACCGGCACATAAAATGCCTGGTTTTCTTTGATGCTGAAGCTCATTCCTACCAATTCTGCGTCGATAGGGTCGGTGCTGGTAGTCTCTGTATCTAAAGCAAGAATTTTCGATGTAATTAAAATTTCATAAAGTTCTCTTCTTTTCTCTTCTGTATCAATGAGTTGATAGTCGGAGTTGATGGTTTTTAAGCTCTTCAGAATCGATTTTTTTTCATCGCCTTGCCCTTCGGCCGTAAATTCTTCAAAGAGATTGCCTTGTAAAGTGACGCTTTTCGGTGTGGAAAGTGTCACTTTCTCTTCGAAAAGGGATAGTTGTCCTCCGAACAAGTCGGGTTGTGTATTTTTTGATTTAGTCTCGGAAGGAGCGGGAGTTGCCGGTTTCTTGTCGCGAGGGAAGAGGCGGTCGATGAGTGTGCGGAATTCCATTTCCTCGAAAATGTGACGGAGTGCTTCTTCGTCCGGCTCTTCCCTTTTCAGTTCTTCCATGTTCAATTCGATAGGAACATCCGTTTTGATGGTGGCCAGGAATTTGGAGAACAGAATCATTTCCTTGTTGGTTTCCACTTTAGTCTTTAAGGCTCCCTTCAGTTCGTTGGTGTGAGCCAACAGGTTCTCGATGCTTCCAAATTGGGCTATCAGTTTTTGGGCAGTCTTTTCTCCAACTCCCGGACAACCGGGGATGTTGTCTGACGAGTCGCCCATCAAACCCAACATGTCAATGACTTGTAGGGGAGACTCTATGTCAAATTTTGCTTTGACTTCCTCTATACCCATGATGTCGAATTCTTTGTCACCATATTTCGGCCGATACATAAATACATGCTCGCCTACCAATTGGCCATAATCCTTGTCGGGAGTCATCATGTAGGTGGTGATTCCTTGCTTTCCGGCTTCAGTGGCTAATGTGCCAATGACATCGTCGGCTTCAAAGCCAGGAACCTCAAGAATGGGTATGCGATAGGCGCGGATAACATCCTTAATAATAGGTACAGACAAGCGGATGACTTCAGGTGTTTCTTCACGCTGAGCCTTGTATTGTTCGTAAGCTTCATGTCTGAAGGTAGGTCCTGAGGGGTCGAATGCCACTCCGATGTGAGTGGGTTTCTCCTTCTTCAGAACATCTTCCAGTGTATTTACAAATCCCAATACAGCCGAAGTGTTGAATCCTTTGGAGTTGATACGTGGGTTCTTGATAAAAGCATAATATGCACGATATATCAGCGCATAAGCATCGAGTAGGAATAGTTTCATTCTTAAAAAACTTTGTTTTTTCATGGTAAAAGTACAAAAAAATACGGTATTTGACGTTTTATTACTACTTTTGTGGCTTAAAAATGTATTTTATAGAAATGCAGCATATCAAGCAGCCCATAGCACAGGAGTTTGAAGTCTTCAAACAGATATTTGATGCTTCGCTTCAGAGCACCAATCCTTTGTTGAAGGAGGTTATTGCCTACATCAAGCAAAGGAAGGGCAAGCAGATGCGTCCGATATTGATGCTTCTGATTGCTAAAAGTTTCGGTGAAATCGGTGATTCTGCTTATCATGCTGCCAGTTCTTTGGAACTTCTCCATACAGCGAGCCTTATTCATGACGATGTAGTGGACGAGAGTGACAAGCGTCGAGGACAGAAGTCTGTCAATGCGCTTTATGATAATAAGGTTTCTGTTTTGGTGGGCGATTTTCTATTGGCAACCAGTCTGAAAGAAGCCGCTTTGACCGCCGATATTCAAATTGTCAATCTGGTTGCTAAGTTAGGACAGAATCTTTCTGAAGGTGAAATCATTCAATTGTCCAATATCAATGCTTCAGATTTCTCTGAGGAGGTTTATTTCGAAGTAATTCGTAAGAAGACAGCGGCTTTGTTTGCTGCATGTGCAGAAGCAGGCGCCCGTTCGGCTCATTCTTCCGATGAAATGGCTAAAAAAGCCTATTTGTTGGGCGAAATGATTGGCATTTCTTTCCAAATTAAAGATGATATATTTGATTATTATCCATCTACAGAAATAGGTAAGCCAACAGCTAATGACATGCGGGAAGGTAAACTTACCCTACCGGCTCTTTATGTGCTGAATAATACCAACGATGAAAAGATCAAGAATTTGGCTTTTCGTATCCGTTCTTTGGAGGCTACTAAAGAAGAAATCGACGGATTCATCGATTATGTGAAGGATAATGGAGGAATGGAATATGCCCGTAAGATAATGGTAGAATATCGCAACAAGGCGTTGGATTTGTTGCCTCCGCAAACTTCTCTCCCGTTGAGGGAGGCTCTTGCTGCTTATATTGATTATGTGATTGAACGAGATAACTGATAAACAAGAAACGCTGCAATTGCAGCGTTTCTTGTTTATTCTCTGATATGTTTAGAAGAACTTGCTTTCTTCACCTGTTATTTCGGTTAACAGTTGGTTGGCCAGTCGGCTGGTACCGATACGGAACAACTGGTTGTTCAACCATTCTTTTCCGAGTACTTCTTTTACAATGGTATAGTAAGCCAATGCTTTTTGAACGGAATCAACCCCACCGGCAACTTTAAAGCCTACTTTGCGGCCGGTTTCCTGATAATATTCCTTGATAGCCTGACACATGACCATTGCTGCTTCTGGAGTGGCTGAAATAGCTTCTTTCCCAGTGGAAGTCTTGATGAAATCCGCTCCTGAATACATAGCCAATATGGCCGCTTTTTTGATGTTTGATGCTGTTTTCAATGCACCGGTTTCGAGGATTACCTTCAAGGTCTTTTCACCACAAACATCTTTCAATTCTTCGATTTCATCGCACATTCCTTCATAATCACCATTCAAGAATTTGCCAACAGGGATAACGATGTCTATTTCATCAGCACCTGCATGAATAGCCATAGCTGTTTCAGCAACTTTTACTTCCATAAATGTTTGTGAAGACGGGAATCCGCCTGATACACATGCTATCTTCACATCGTCTGCTTCCAATGTGTCATTTATAATTTCTGCCATATTAGGATAGGCACAAATAGCGGCTACATTCTCTAAATCAGGATATTTGTCGACAAATTCATTGACCTTTTCAGTGAACTTCATCACACTTTCTTCCGAGTCGGTGCACTTTAGAGTTGTAAGGTCGACACAATGAAACATTAGTTTCTTTACTTCCAACGTGTTATTTTCATTGATTCTATCCTTGATGATTCTGTCAACTTTTTCCATTACTTCATCATCGTGCAGATGCGTATTGTATTTGCTGAGAGCAAGGGAGTATTTGCTCTGCATTTCTTCTGGGTTATGGATATGTCCGCACCCGCAATCGTGAGTATGTTCCATATGCTATAGTTTGGTATTGTTCTTATGTCTTTCTTTGTCTCTTGAGGTTTTCTTTTCCAAATTCTTTTGGAAGGCTGTTGTCAAGTCAACTCCTGTTTGGTTAGCCAAACAAACCAGTACCCATAAAATATCCGCCATTTCATCGGCCAAATCATGCTTTTCTCCTTCTTTAAAGGATTGGTCTCCATAAGTCCTTGCCATGATACGTGCCAATTCGCCCACTTCTTCTGTCAGTACGGCCATATTGGTCAGTTCGCTGAAATAGCGTACTCCATAGGTTTTGATCCATGTATCAACCGCTTTCTGTACCTCTTCTAATGTCATCATTCTTTGTTTTTAGAGTCCATGCAAATGGTTACAGGACCATTATTGAGTAATTCTACTTTCATGTCAGCTCCAAACTCTCCAGTACCCACTTCTTTACCAAGTTCCTTGCTTAATGTCTGACAAAAGTACTCGTACATGGGTATGGCTATATCAGGTTTGGCGGCATAGATGTATGAAGGACGATTACCTTTTTTATAGGATGCATGCAGTGTAAATTGGCTGATTACCAGTATGTTACCATCTATATCCAAGATGGATTTATTCATTACCCCTGCTTCGTCATCAAAGACTCGTAGGTTTACAACCTTTCGGCAAAGCCAGTTGGCATCTTCTTGTGTATCAGCTTCTTCAATACCCACCAATATCATGAATCCTTCTTTGATGGCAGATTTGCAAACTCCGTTAATTGTAACAGAAGCATGGCTGACGCGTTGTATTACTATTCTCATAATGAACGCAAAGGTATGAATTATCTGTTATTACTGAAGTTTTTCTTTGATATTTTTAGCGCACTGCATACCCACTACAGCAGCTACTTCTTCCAATGTAGCTTGTTTGATTCTCGATACACTTCTAAAGTTTTTCAGCAATGCGTTCTTCCGTTTCTCGCCTATTCCTGGTATGTTGTCTAATGCAGATGCTATTTGACTCTTGCTACGTTTATCCCTATGGAAAGTGATGGCGAATCGATGAACTTCGTTTTGAATATTTTCCAGAAGGTGGAAGAGTGGTGTGCCTTGTTTGATGCCAATGCTTAGTGGTGGAAAGCCATAAAGTACCTCTGATGTGCGGTGCTTTCCGTCTTTAGCCAAACCGGCGATAGGTATTTGCAAATGCAGTTCGTCCTCTATCACTTCGCGAACGACTTCCATTTGTCCCTTTCCACCGTCAGTTATGATCAAATCGGGTAGGGTTCCATTCTCTTCTATTACTCGGCTATAACGGCGTCGTACAACCTCTTTCATCGAAGCATAATCGTCGGGTCCCTCAACGGTTTTGATAATGAATTTCCGATAATCCTTCTTGCTGGGCTTACCCATTTTAAAGACTACACATGCTGCTACGGCATCACTTCCCGAAATGTTTGAATTATCAAAACATTCGATGTGTGCGGGGATTTTTGGCATATGAAGCTCTTCTTGTATCTCCTTGAGAATGCGAGTCTTCTTCTGTTCCGGATTTAGTTTTTCGGATTGTTTCAATCGGTCAATCTTGTATTGCTTTACATTCATGATAGATAGTTCCAACAAATGCTTCTTTTCTCCACGTTGTGGAATGGTAAAGGTCACATTGTTCAGTTCTAAATCTACCTCAAATGGAACAATGATTTCTCTGGAGGTACTTTTATATCTCTCGCGCATTTCAGCGATTCCCAGCTGCAATAGTTCCTCTTTACTTTCGTTCAAGCGTTTTTTGTATTCGAAAGTGAAAGCTTGGTTAATGCATCCGTTGGTAATATGCAGGTAATTGATGTATCCTGCTTCTTCGTCCATTTCGATTGAGAATACATCCACATTGTGAATGATACGACTGACCACTTCACTTTTTGACCGATAGTTTTCGATTAAATCGTACTTTTCTTTAATGGCTTGTGCTTCTTCAAATTTCATTTCCGAAGCCAAAGCATTCATTTCATCCATCAGTAATTCACTGATGATTTGTGTGTTCCCTTTTAATATTTCTTTTATTTCTTGTATGTCTTTCAGGTATTCATCGTGTGTTTGCATGCCAATGCAGGGACCTTTGCAGTTCTTGATGTGATATTCCAGGCATACATTAAATTTCTTTTCACGAATATTTTCAGGGCTGAGATTGTGCTTGCAGGTTCTTAACGGGTAGAGTTTTCGAATCAGCTCCAACATGGCATTCATTGAAGGAACGTGGCTGTATGGTCCGAAATAATTAGAACCGTTTCGGATGATGTTCCGCGTTTTGAATACCCTTGGGAAATATTCATTGCTGATGCAGACAGAAGGGTAGGTCTTGTCGTCTTTCAGGAGGACATTATATCGCGGCTTGTATTTCTTGATGAGGTTGTTTTCCAATAATAAGGCATCCTCCTCTGTTTTTACGACTATGTAGCGGATATCCGCTATTTTTTTGACTAAAAGACGTGTCTTCACGTTGGGATGTTCCCGGTTAAAATAGGAAGTGACCCTTCGCTTTAGATTCTTTGCTTTACCTACATAAATAATAATACCTTCAGCATTTAGGTATTGGTAAATGCCAGGACTCTCCGGTAAATTTGAAACAATCCCTTTGAGGTATTCGTTTATATAGCTCTCTTCTGTATTCATCACCAGTGTTTAGAGCTTCAGCAAGGTTTTGATTTCTACTTGTTCTGGGAATGCGTCTCTTCCCTTTAAATCTTCCAATTCGATGATAAAGTTTACAAATATGTCTTTAGCCCCACATCTTTTTACCAATCGGTAGGCTGCTGCCATCGTTCCGCCAGTTGCGAGTAAATCATCGTGCAGGAGTATTACATCATTCTCATTGATGGCGTCTTTATGTATCTGAATGGAGTCTGTACCATATTCCTTGTCATAGCTTTCTTCAATCGTTTCAGCAGGTAATTTCCCTGGTTTACGGGCCAGAACAAATCCTGCTCCTAATTTCGCAGCTAAGGCACCTCCTAAAATAAATCCGCGTGATTCAATACCCACGACCTTAGTAATGCCTTTGTCTTTATAGGTTTGATACAACTCTTCTAACATTTCCTGCAAGCACTCTTCATTCTTGAACAGTGTTGTAACATCGTAGAACAGGATACCTGGAATTGGGAAATCGGGAATTTCTCGTAAGTTTGAAAGCAACAATTCTTTTCTCATGGCTATTCTTTTATGTGTTTTTGTTCCACGTGGAACATTCATTTATCTGCCAAGCAATACAAGCAGGACGTTGATGTCGCTGGGCGAAATGCCAGGTATTCGGCTTGCTTGTGCCAAAGTTTCAGGATCTATCTTAATCAACTTCTGACGGGCTTCTGTAGATAAGGAGTTCAATGAGTTGTAGTCGAACTTTCCTTTGATGCGGATGGACTCCAGACGATGTATCTTGTCGGCAATCATTCGTTCGCGGTCTATGTATCCTTGATATTTCATCAACACTTCGGCCGCTTCGATAATTTCTTCCTTGCGGTCGGTTATCTTGTCCAACAATGCTTGGAATGACGGGATGTATGCCGCTATGTTTTCTATGGTAATCTGCGGGCGGATAATCAAGTCTATCAGCTTGCATCCTCGGTTGAGTGGGGCAGTCCCTAATTGCTCCAAGGCATCGTTGATGAGTGCCGCTTTGATGGAGAACTTCCGAGCAAAGTCAATGATTTCATGGATTGCTTTTCGTTTGCTACAGAGCTTTTCATAACGGTCTTGCTTGGCCAGACCTATCTGATAAGCCCGTTCGGTCAGACGCATGTCGGCATCATCCTGCCTTAACAAGATGCGGTACTCCGCTCTTGAAGTAAACATACGATACGGTTCATCCACCCCTTTGGTCACCAAGTCGTCTATCAGAACTCCGATGTACGCTTCGTTGCGTCCCAAAACAAATGGTTCTCCGCCATGGCAGTTGATGTGAGCGTTGATTCCAGCTATAATTCCCTGACCTCCAGCCTCTTCGTATCCGGTTGTCCCGTTGACTTGTCCTGCCATGAACAAGTTTTTGACAGCTTTCGTCTCAAGGGTATGCTTCAACTGGGTAGGGTCGAAATAATCGTATTCAATGGCGTATCCCGGCCGGTAGATGATTAGATCTTTGAAGGCTGGGACTTTCTTCAGCGCTTCAATCTGGATGCTCATCGGCAGCGATGAAGAGAATCCGTTCAAATACAATTCGTTGGTGCTTTCTCCTTCAGGCTCCAAAAACAACTGGTGTTGTGGCTTGTCGGGGAAAGTGACTATTTTGGTTTCTATGCTGGGACAATAACGGGGGCCTATACTTTGAATCTGTCCGTTGTACAGTGGCGATTCGGACAACCCTTTGCGGAGTGTTTCGTGTACTTCTTCGTTGGTGAAGCATGTCCAGCATTGCAACTGCTTTAATTTACGCGGCTCGCTGATGAATGAAAACCGGTGGAAATCGTTTTCGCCATCCTGCGTTTCCATGTGTTCGAAATGTACGCTGCGGGCATCTATTCGTACCGGAGTACCTGTCTTCATGCGGCCGTAGGCAATTCCATGTCGTGCAATGGATTCAGTCAAGTGGTATGATGCCGGTTCGGCGCAACGGCCTCCGGCCAGCATTTTGGAGCCTATATGCATCAATCCATTCAGGAAGGTACCGGCGGTGAGAATGACACATTTGGCTTGGAAGGTTACTCCCCAACAAGTTGATACCCCTGTCACTTCTCCATTTTCAACCAATATTTCTTCAACGGTATCTTGCCAAATGTGCAGGTTGGGGATGTTCTCCAGAATCTCGCGCCAGGCCCAAATGAACTTTCCGCGGTCGCATTGGGCGCGGGGACTCCACATGGCAGGCCCTTTCGAGCGGTTAAGCATGCGGAATTGAATGGCTGTACGGTCGGTCACGATGCCCATGTAGCCGCCCAATGCGTCTATTTCCCTGACGATTTGTCCTTTGGCAATTCCTCCTACGGCAGGGTTGCAGCTCATTTGCCCAATTTTGTTCATGTCCATCGTGATGAGACAAGTTTTCGAACCAAGATTGGCCGCTGCTGCTGCTGCTTCACATCCGGCGTGTCCGGCACCTATTACAATTACGTCGTACTTAAAGTCCATTGCTACTTGCTTTATTGTTGCAAAAGTAGTAAAAATATGCCACCCTCTATCAATCGATGTGTAGAAAGTTGTAAAAAGACGGTTGGTGGGGCAGGACATAAGGACTCTTCTGTGGTATATGTCAGTGTGTTTGAATTAAATATGTTTATCAAACGTTTTGATAATTAAATATAATTGATACCTTTGCGGTGTAAAGCTTTTTGCTAGGATAATAATAAAAATGATTCACTAATTACTAATTTAAGATTTTATGAAGAAATGGTTGTTGGCCTTGCCGTTGTTGGCATGGTTGGGTTGCACTCCAGAAGTGAACAATCCGGTTTTGACTATCGAGGGTGGTCAGGTGCAAGGTGTACTTGCTGACAATCCTGGTGTGTATGTTTATCGTGGCATCCCTTATGCTGCTCCTCCTATCGGTGACCTCCGTTGGAAAGAACCTCAGCCGGTGGTTGCATGGGATGGCGTGAAGATTGCCGATACATTCGGCCATCCTGGTTATCAGGCTGTGCATTATCCTGGTGGATATGCTACAGAATGGGGCTATGGCAAGGAAGCTCCTTATAGTGAAGACTGCCTCTATCTGAATGTATGGACCAAGGCTCCGGGTGATGCCAGCAAGAAGCTTCCTGTCGCTCTTTGGATTCATGGTGGCGGTTATCGCGAAGGTTGGGGATCGGAACCCGAATTTGACGGTCAGGAATGGGCCAGCAAGGATGTAGTGCTTGTATCCATCAACTATCGTTTGGGTGTATTCGGTTTCTTGACTCATCCGGAATTGTCAGCTGAAAGTCCTCATGGCGTGTCGGGTAACTATGGTATCCTTGACCAAATTGAATCTCTCAAGTGGATCAAGAAGAATATTGCCCAGTTTGGTGGCGACCCTGACAATGTAACTATCTTCGGACAAAGTGCCGGTGCGGGTAGTGTGAAGACCCTTTGCGAATCTCCTTTGGCTCGTGGCTATTTCCACAAGGCTGTTATCATGAGTGGTGGTGGCATCAATATACCGGCTACAGAAGAAACTAAGGAAGTGCCGGCTATGGCTGCACGTTCTCTCTTCGGTGGTCCTCAGACTTTGAAGGAAGCCGAATTGGAAACCAAGAAGGTAATGGATTGGGCAGGCTTTACCGATTTGGAAAAGATGCGCAGAGCTTCTACTGAAATGATTTACACCGTAGGCAATTTCTATAACGCTACCAGTGGCGACCGTGCTTTCATCGTAGCTCGTCCGATGGTGGATGGTTATGTAAGCTTGGAAAGCTTTGACGATGCAACCCGCGACGGTTCGTTGGCCGATGTTCCTTATATGATTGGTTATACACTGAACGATATGGGCTCTATGGCTCCGGGCATCGCTGAATTCTGTAAGGTTCGTGCCGAAAAGGGCGGTAAGGCCTGGGCGTATGAATTTGCACGTCCGTTGCCGGATGATGGCTCACATCCTGAAGTGACTCAACGTCTTAAGGGTGCTTTCCACTCTTCTGACTTGTGGTATGTGTTCAAGTCACTCAAGCATTGCTGGCGTCCTTGGACTCAGGGCGACTGGGATTTGTCTGAAAAGATGTTGACTGCTTGGACTAACTTCGCCAAGTACAGCAATCCGAACGGTGCAGAAGACGGCGAATGGACTCCATGTACCGCTGAAAATCCGAACTTCATGCTCTTTAAGTTGGATGAAAACAATGCGGAAAACTCAGAAATGGGTGAACCTATTCTTCCGTAAGTAGGTCTGTATAAGATATTTAAGGATTCCATTCCCGCTTGGCGGGGGTGGAATCTTTTTTTATGATAGATGTTTTTGATAGTTGAAACAAATTAGTTCGGAATCATGTGGCTTAAATGATTTGGATAATCATTCAATTTTCCTGATGACCAGTGCAAGCTTTTTCTGGTCACCAGCGCAGGCCTTTCCTGGTGACCAGGAGAGCACTCTCCTGCTCGGAGGAAAGTACGCTCTTGGTCGGAGCATGTTAATATACTGGTCGGAGGATATTAATAAACTGGTCAGACCCCTCTCTGTTTGTAAGAAGATTTCTTATTTTAATGATGGAAAAGAAAAAAAAATCCCTTACTTTGTAGTTTTTCCGTAAGTCGTGCGTCTAACGGATAGAAAACAACGAAAAAGACAGATGAAAACATTGGAAACCGCATTTGCGCAAATGGTTCGGGAGCATAAGAACACCATCTATACTGTGTGCTTCATGTTCTCCAAGGATTCCGACGAGGTGAATGACCTCTTTCAGGAAGTATTGATTAACCTTTGGAAGGGATACAGCTCCTTCGAGGGAAAGAGTAAAATCGACACATGGATATGGAAGGTAAGCTTCAACACCTGCATCTCGCAGGAACGGAAAAAGAAGCGCTCTGCAGCCGTTCCCCTGTCGATGGAAATCAACCTCTTTGAGGACAAGGACAACGACACCAAGCAGATTAAGATGCTATACGACCGCATCCATCGGCTGAAACCTTTCGACCGCGCCATCGTACTTCTTTGGCTGGAGAACATGAGCTATGAAGAGATAGCCGCCGTCGTGGGAATCACGGTGAAGAATGTTTCCGTCCGTCTTTATCGCATCAAGGAAGAACTGAAACAAATGTCCAACAATTAAACGCACGAATTATGAATAACTATAATGAATTGGAAGAAATGAGAGCCCAACTCGCCATTCTGAACAAGAAATTGGAAAAGGAAACCATTGTGAATGAACGCTTGATTCGATGCTCCATGAAGGACAAAGCATGGAGCTTACGTCGGAAAGCTATTGTCGAGGGTGTTATTTCCGCTGTCATGATTCCTTATTTTATATGGGTAATGCCCAATCTGGTAGGCTTGTCAATGGGTTTCTGTCTGTTTGTATGCTTTATGCTGGCATTGGCCATCGGATACAATTATTACATCCATAGCCATTTCCGTCCGGACGAGTTTGTGTACGGCGATTTGATGAAGGCCCGTAAGGATACGATGATGCTCAAGAAGTTTTATGCCAACTGGCTCAAGTTTATCGGTATTCCCTTCATCTTTGTGTTCGTCGGTTGGTTTGCCTATGAAGTAAGCCAGCACTTCCAAGGCGAAGAATTGCAGGGCATTTTGGGCGGAATGGCCGTAGGACTTGTATTGGGAGTGATTGTCGGCTCTTACCGATATATGAAGACTCAGCGCATTGCCGACGATATATTGACGCAATTGGAGGAACTCTCTGAAGAATAACTTTACATTTATGTGGCTAAGGGTAGCGGATAATTTAATTTATTCGCTACCTTTGTGTTTATGGAAAAATATGTTTACGAACTTAAATTGAAGGTGCGCGATTATGAATGCGACCTTCAAGGCATTGTCAACAATGCCAACTACCAGCACTATCTGGAACATACGCGCCACGAATTCCTTTCCTCGGAAGGAGTGAGCTTTGCAAAGTTGCACGAAGAGGGTGTAGACCCCGTGGTGGCTCGACTTACCATGTCATTCAAGACCCCCTTGCGCAGTGGAGACGAGTTCGTTTCCAAGCTTTACATCAAGAAAGAAGGCATCAAATATGTGTTCTATCAGGACATTTTCCGCCTTTCCGACATGAAAGTGGTTGTCAAGGCCATTGTCGAAACGGTATGTGTAGTGAATGGACGTTTGAGCGGTAGTTCCCTGCTTGATGAGAAATTTGCTGCATTCTTTCGATAATAATCATTTTGAAATATAATACTTCACCCATGAAACAAGACGAACAACGATATTCATTGGCGCTCCCTTATGTTTACGGATTGGGTCCCATAGGGGCATGCGCTTTGGTAAAGGCGATGGGAAGTGCTACGGCTGTATTCCAACGGAAGGATGAACTTCCGCAGTTAGTGCCGGGGGTAAGCCGCAGATTGGTAGAGGCGCTCGATTGTCCCGATGTCTTCAGACGGGCCGATGAAGAATTGGCTTTTGCTGAAAAGAACCACATCCAGTGCATTCCGCTGATGGATGAACGTTATCCTTCACGCTTGCGCGAATGTGAGGATGCTCCCTTGTCGCTGTTCTATCGGGGGAATGCCGATTTGAATGCGCTTCGTGTTGTCAGCATGGTGGGAACACGTCATGCCACTCCATATGGGCAAGATATCTGTCAGCGCTTCTTGCGGGATCTTTCAGCGTTGTGTCCTGAAGTTTTGGTGGTGAGTGGCCTGGCTTACGGCATTGATATTCATTCGCATCGTGCGGCCTTGCAGAATGGCTTCAATACCGTTGGAGTATTGGCCCATGGGTTGGATCGGATTTATCCCGCTGCTCATCGTAAAACGGCTGTTTCCATGCTTGAACAAGGCGGATTGCTGACCGAGTTCATGAGTGGAACCAATCCCGACCGGCAGAACTTTGTAAAACGAAACCGCATTGTAGCCGGCATGAGCGATGCGACGATTGTGGTGGAGTCGGCCGCTAAGGGTGGTGCACTCATTACCGCCGAATTGGCGGAAAGTTATAGTCGCGATTGCTTTGCCTTCCCCGGTCGTGTGGGCGATGAATTTTCGGCGGGTTGCAATGCGTTGATTAGAAAGAACCGGGCAGCTCTTATCACGTCGGCAGAAGATTTCGTAAAGGCTATGGGATGGGAAATGGCCGATACTCCTAAACAGGAGGGTATACAACGTCAGCTTTTCTTGGATTTGAGCGATGAAGAAGAGAAAATTGTCCAATTGCTACAAAATAATCCGGATGGCGTGCAAATTAACACTTTGGTAGTGGAGGTCAATATTCCTATCAATCGGGTGAGTGCTTTGCTCTTTGAATTGGAGATGAAAGGCGTTGTAAGGGCTATGGCAGGCGGTATTTATCGGATTATCGGGTTCTAAAGGTACGGGCAAAAAAAATGGAGCAACGCTTTGCTCCAACCTTTTGTTAACCTTAAATCTAATACTATGAAAAAAATCACATTGCAAATGTAAGGCTTACTTCCTTTCGCTCCAAATATTTCACTGAAAACATTTAATATTTTAACTTTATTTTATAATTGATGCCATTTATCGACTTTAACTATCAAAAAGTGTAAGAAATACAACAATCAGTAGAAATATGTTCATTTGATAAAATGCCATAAAAAAGGCTCCACTTACAAGTGGAGCCTTTCCTGATTTATCTAACTGTCAATTAGTCTTTCAACTTGGCAGCGATGAACTCACGGTTCAAACGGGCGATGTTGCTGATGGAAATACACTTCGGACATTCAGCTTCGCAAGCGCGAGTGTTGGTACAGTTACCGAAGCCCAGTTCATCCATCTTAGCCAACATAGCCTTGGCACGGCGAGCAGCTTCTACCTTACCTTGTGGCAACAATGCCAACTGGCTGACCTTGGCAGAAACGAACAACATAGCCGAACCGTTCTTACAAGCAGCAGCACAAGCACCACAACCGATACATGCAGCAGCGTCCATAGCTTCATCAGCTACTGGCTTAGGAATAGGTATTGCGTTTGCATCAGGAACACCACCAGTGTTTACTGATACGTAACCGCCAGCTTGCATAATCTTGTCGTAGGCACCACGGTCTACCATCAAGTCGCGGATAACCGGGAAACCAGCCGAACGCCATGGTTCAACAGTGATAGTGTCGCCATCGTTGAAACGACGGATGTAAATCTGACAAGTAGTAGCGCCTGTTGCAGGACCATGAGGATGACCGTTGATGTACAACGAACACATACCACAGATACCTTCACGACAGTCGTGGTCGAATACGATAGGTTCTTCACCCTTGTTAATCAATTCTTCATTCACGATGTCCAACATTTCGAGGAATGAAGTATCGCCTGGCATATCCTTTACAGGGATGGTCTGGAAATGACCTTTTTCCTTCGGACCTCTCTGACGCCAAACTTTCAGTGTAAAGCTTATATTTTTATCCATAATCTTCTTTTATTTCTGATTTTTGATTTATGATTTATGATTTAGATTGTTTCCATCCGGAAGGCAAATCAGAAATCATAAATCATACATCATAAATTATTTATGACTTATAGTTACGAGTTTGAACCTTAGTGAACTGATAGTTCAAGTCTTCCTTGATGAGTTCAGGTTCATTGCCTTCGCCTGTGTACTTCCAGCAAGCTACGTATGAGAACTTGTCGTCGTGACGGAG
>JAFVTL010000118.1 GCA_017503235.1 Bacteroidaceae bacterium
AATAGAGTACAGGTAATCCTTGAATGTACTGAAATGAAGGATAGTGGTATGCCGGGAACTTCTCGTTACATTACAACTAAGAACAGAAAAAATACCACTGAAAGATTGGAATTGAAGAAGTACAATCCTATTTTGAAGAGAGTTACAGTTCACAAAGAAATTAAATAATTATAACCCATGGCAAAGAAAGCAGTTGCAACACTTCAGACAGGTAAGACTGAAGGCCGTTCATATACAAAGGTTATCAAGATGGTTAAGTCTCCTAAGACTGGCGCTTACATCTTCGATGAACAAATGGTACAGAATGATAAGGTTCAAGACTTTTTCAAGAAATAATTTGATTACTCAATAAGTATTCAAAAGTTCCTTCCGACAACAAAACGGAAGGAACTTTTTTTATATCACACTTGTTGGTCTTAAAGATTAGTTATATCTTTGTACTTTAAATAGTTAAATTGGAGTTCAGTATGGGATTTTTTAGTTTTTTCTCCAAAGAAAAGAAAGAAACCTTGGACAAGGGATTGTCCAAGACCAAAGAAAGCGTTTTCGGAAAAATAGCGCGTGCCGTTGCCGGAAAATCAAAGGTGGATGATGAAGTGTTGGACAACCTGGAAGAAGTTCTCATCACATCCGACGTGGGAGTGGAAACCACCCTCAACATCATCAAGCGCATCGAAGAAAGAGTCGCAAGAGACAAATACATAAACACACAGGAGCTGAACAACATCCTACGAGAAGAAATTGCTGCTCTATTGACCGAAAACAACACGACCGATTCGGAAGAATTCAGCGTACCTGAGGGGAAAAAGCCATACGTCATCATGGTAGTGGGTGTAAACGGAGTAGGAAAGACAACCACTATCGGAAAATTGGCCTATCAATTCAAGAAGAAAGGTTTGTCCGTATATTTGGGCGCCGCAGATACATTCCGTGCCGCAGCTGTTGAGCAACTGGACATTTGGGGAGAAAGAGTGGGAATCCCAGTCATCAAGCAAAAGATGGGCTCCGACCCTGCATCTGTAGCATTCGACACATTAAGTTCGGCCACCGCCAACAACGCCGATGTAGTCATCATCGATACCGCCGGACGTCTTCATAACAAGATTAACTTGATGAACGAGTTGACCAAAATCAAGAACGTCATGAAGAAAGTCGTGCCCGACGCTCCACACGAAGTATTGCTGGTACTCGATGGCTCTACCGGACAAAACGCTTTTGAACAAGCCAAGCAATTCACCAAAGCTACCGAAGTAACCGCTATGGCCATCACCAAGCTTGATGGTACGGCTAAAGGTGGGGTAGTGATTGGCATTTCTGACCAATTCAAAATTCCCGTAAAATACATCGGACTCGGAGAAGGCATTGAAGATTTGCAAATCTTCCGCAGAGAAGAATTCGTTCATTCATTATTCGGAGAAGCTGAAAAATGAGACGAAACACCATTGACGTCATTACCTTAGGTTGTTCAAAGAACCTGGTGGATTCAGAAAAGCTGATACGCCAGTTGGAAGGAAACGGATACAAGGTTACCCATGACTCGCCCAATCCTCAAGGAGAAATAGCAGTAATCAATACTTGCGGATTCATTGGAGACGCCAAGGAGGAATCCATCAACATGATTCTTGAGTTCTGCGAAGCCAAGGAAGAGGGAAAACTGAAGAAACTATATGTCATGGGATGCCTTTCAGAAAGATACCTGAAAGAGCTGAAAACCGAAATTCCCCAAGTGGACAAATTCTATGGAAAATTCAATTGGAATGAGTTGTTGGCCGACTTAGGAAAAGCCTATCAAGCGGATTATGCCATAGAAAGAACATTGACAACCCCCAAACATTATGCGTATCTGAAGATTTCGGAAGGATGCGACCGCACTTGTTCATATTGCGCCATTCCCATCATTACGGGAAAGCACACATCGCGTCCAATGGAAGAGATATTGGAGGAAGTCAGAATCCTGGTGGCCGAAGGAGTGAAGGAATTCCAAATCATCGCACAGGAACTGACCTACTATGGAGTAGACCTCTACAAGTCGCAAAAGCTTCCTGAACTGATTGAAAGAATGGCTCAAATACCGGGTGTCGAATGGATACGATTGCATTATGCATATCCCGCACATTTCCCCAAGGACCTCTTCAGAGTCATGCGCGAATACGACAATGTATGCAAATACATGGATATCGCCTTGCAACACATCAGCGACAACATGCTGACAAAGATGAGACGCCACGTAAGCAAAGCGGAGACCTACGACCTGATTGAACAATTCAGAAAAGAGGTGCCAGACATCCACTTGCGTACAACCTTGATGGTAGGCCATCCGGGAGAGACGGAAGAAGACTTTGAAGAGCTGAAAGAGTTTGTCAGAAAAGCACGCTTCGACCGTATGGGAGCCTTTGCCTATTCTGAAGAAGAAGGTACCTTCTCGGCCAAAGAGTACGAAGACAACATCCCTCACGAAGTCAAACAGAAACGTTTGGACGAACTGATGGGTATCCAACAAGAGATATCCGCCGAATTGAGCAACCTTAAAATCGGAAAAACATACCGCGTAATCATAGATAGAAAAGAAGGGGAGTACTACATCGGAAGAACCCAATTCGATTCGCCGGAAGTCGACCCCGAAGTTCTGGTCAAAGCAAATGGCAAACGCCTTTTTATCGGCCGGTTCTATCAAGTACACATCACCGATGCCGACGACTTTGACCTCTACGGAGAAGTTGTCAGATGATTTTTTGGTTCAAAATTTGGACTTTATCAGTTTTTTCACTAATATCGCAAGCGGATTTTAATACTTAATACATTGAATAACAAAGAATTCATTTCCAACCTTTCAAGGAAATTCGGATATAACACCAAAGACACAACCCGCCTTGTGTCATTTGTCTTGTCGGCCATTACGCAAGAATTACAAGAAGGAAATACGATAACCATCCAAGGTTTCGGAGCATTTGAGGTCAAGAAGAAATTGGAGCGCATCTCCATCAATCCTACCACCCACCAGCGGATGCTCATCCCTCCCAAACTTGTACTCACCTACAAGCCAAGCAGCGCGTTGAAAGAAAAATTCAAATAATCTGAAGCCAATATATATGAACGAAAAGAAAACCATACAGAACATCATTGAAATACTGAGCGAAAAGCAAGGAATGGAGAAAAAGGACGCCGAACTTTTCGTAAAAGGTATGTTCGACTTGATAGAAGAGGCTTTGGCTACAGAAAAGTACGTCAAAGTGAAAGGACTTGGCACTTTCAAACTGACCGAAGTGGATAGTAGAGCAAGTGTTGATGTCAACACGGGAGAACGCATTGAAATACAAGGACATACAAAGATTTCATTCACTCCCGACTCTACCTTGAAGGAATTGATAAACAAGCCATTCTCACACTTCGAGACGGTGGTTCTTGACGATGAAGCCAACGAAGGAGAACCGGCCGATGAAATGAAGAATCTGGAAACTACAACTGATACGGTCAGCGTTGAAGTTGGAGACGAAATGAAAGAAGTTGAAGAAGCTCCTGAAGAAAGCCCAATCCCCGTAAGCGCTGAGGAACCGGAAAGGGTAGAAGAAGCTTTGGAAAGCATAGAAGAAGTTGTTGCAGAAGAAGAAAAAGAAGAAACGATCGTTACACCAGCTACGGATGAAGAAACCATATCTGAAGAAGTGGTGGAAGAAGTTGAAGCAGAGGTGACAAACGTAGAAATGGAAGAACCCAAACTGGAAGAGACCCCATCCGTGGCACCCAAGAAGAAAGGAAATTCTACCCTTTGGATTGTCCTATTGGTCCTTCTGCTCTTGATAGCATTCGGTTTGTACTGGATATTCCGTTCTCCATCCCAAGAAGAAACCCAACCGACACCCGTCAAGGTTGAAAGCATCGTTGAAGAAACACCAACTATCGTTGAAGAACCAGATTCTTCAAGCACTCTTACGATAGAAGAACCGGCACCCGCCATCAGTGCGTCAAATGAAAAAGTAGCGACAATAGCCGATACAACTGAATACAAGATTGTAGGAAACAAGACCAGCTACACCGTACAATCGGGAGAAACACTGACTAAAATCGCACTCAAGTTCTATGGCTCCAAGAATTATTGGCCTTATATAGCCATACATAACAAAGGTACTCTCAAGAACACCAACCAATTGTCGGTAGGAGTCAAACTAGAGATTCCCGAGCTGAAGCCTATCAACGAATAAAACGATATTCAGACAAGCCCGCTTATGAAAGTGGGCTTGTTTTTTCATCGTCTCAGAGAAGAAATTTCCTTTTTTGAGAAATCTTTATTTTCATTACACAAAAAAGCTCTTTTCACTTCTCTTTTTTAAGACATTTTAGTTGTCACTCTGAATTTATTGCCGTAAATTTGAAACCTATATACAACGTATAAAAATAAGAACAATTAAAATACATAAAATTATGGCAGAAGCTATTGACATCCGCGAATTGAACGAACGAATCGAAAGACAAAGTGCGTTTGTAACAAACCTGATGGCAGGTATGGACCAAGTCATCGTCGGTCAGAAACATTTGATAGAATCATTGCTCATAGGCCTCCTTTCCGACGGCCACATCCTTCTCGAAGGGGTACCGGGATTGGCAAAGACCTTGGCCATCAAGACATTGTCATCACTCATTGATGCCAAATACAGCCGCATCCAATTTACACCCGACTTGTTGCCTGCCGACGTTATCGGTACCATGATATATAGTCAGAAGGACGAACAATTCATTGCCAAGAAAGGCCCCATCTTCGCCAACTTCGTATTGGCCGATGAAATCAACCGTGCCCCGGCAAAAGTACAAAGTGCCTTGCTCGAAGCCATGCAGGAAAGACAAGTGACCCTGAGCAAGGAAACATTCGACCTTCCCAAACCATTCCTCGTAATGGCCACTCAAAACCCGATTGAACAGGAAGGTACCTATCCACTCCCTGAAGCACAAGTTGACCGTTTCATGTTGAAAGTCATCATTGACTATCCGAAGCTGGAAGAAGAAAAGAAAATCATCCGTCAGAACATCACTGGCGAAACCATCGAAGTACGCCCGATATTGAAGTCGGAAGACATCATCGAAGCCCGCAAGGTCGTTCGCCAAGTATATCTGGATGAAAAAATCGAACAATACATCGCCGACATCGTATTCGCAACCCGTTATCCTGAAAAGTACGGATTGAAAGAATTGAAGGACATGATCGGTTTCGGTGGTTCACCACGTGCATCCATCAACCTTGCATTGGCCGCACGAAGCTACGCATTCATCAAGCGCCGCGGATATGTCATCCCCGAAGACGTCCGCGCCGTGGCACACGACGTACTCCGTCACCGCATCGGCCTTACTTACGAAGCCGAAGCCATGAACATGACTTCAGACGAAATCGTAAGCAAGATTCTCAATAGCGTGGAAGTGCCCTAACGGACATATTCTCCGAGAAAACGCATCATCCCGCCAAGGATAGGAAAGCAATGCTTTACGGACAAGAAAACATAGTTTTACGGACAAGAAAGCATAGCTTTACAGGCAGGAAAGTGTAGCTTTAACAGAAAACAAGAGAATGGAAACAAGTGATATACTCAAACGAGTCCGCCAAATAGAAATCAAGACACGCGGGCTTTCGAACAATATCTTTGCCGGCCAATACCACTCGGCATTCAAGGGGAAAGGTATGTCGTTCTCGGAAGTGCGTGAATATCAATATGGCGATGATGTACGCGACATCGACTGGAATGTGACCGCACGCTATAACAAGCCCTTCGTAAAAGTATTCGAAGAGGAACGCGAGCTGACGGTAATGCTCCTTATCGATGTATCCAACAGTTTGGATTTCGGTACAATCAAGCAGATGAAGAAGGACATGGTGACGGAAATAGCCGCTACACTGGCTTTTTCGGCCATCCAAAACAATGACAAGATTGGCGTCATCTTCTTTTCGGACAAGATTGAAAAATTCATTCCCCCGAAGAAAGGACGCAAACATATCCTGTATATCATCCGCGAATTGCTCGATTTCAAGCCTGAGAGCAAGCGTACGGACATCAAAATGGCCGTAGAATACCTTACCAACGTCATCAAGAAAAGATGTACTACATTCATGCTGAGCGATTTCATTGATGAAAGCGACTATCGCAATGCGCTGACCATCGCCAATCGCAAGCACGACATTGTAGCCATCCAAGTATACGACCGCCGTTTGTCCGAACTTCCCGATGTAGGATTGATGAAGGTACACGATGCGGAAACCGGCCACGAACAATGGATTGACACATCGTCCGCCAAACTCCGCAATGCTCACCACGCCTGGTGGAAAGAACGTCAGAATGCCCTGAACGAGACATTCACCAAATGTAACGTCGACTCCGTATCGGTAAGAACCGACCAGGATTACGTCAAATCGTTGCTAAACCTATTTGCGAAAAGAAGCTGATGAAAATGAACATCTTACATATGAAGACCTATCTGAAGGCACTGGCATGTGCAGGCCTCTTGTCAGCAAGCATATTGCCGGCCAAAGCACAACAAGTGACCGTCGATGCAAGTATCGACTCCTTGCAACTCTTGATTGGCGAGCAAGCCAAAATCAAGTTGGAAATCAGCCTCGATGTCGACCAGAAGTTGCAAATGCCGATATTGGAGGACACCATCGTCAGGGGAGTGGAAGTGCTGGACATCGCAAAACCCGACACCCAATACCTGAACAATGGGAAGCGTATGCTCATCAATCAGGAGTACACCATCACCTCGTTTGACTCGGCACTTTACTATCTGCCACCCTTTGAAATACAGGTGAACGACCAGCCCTATTACTCCAAGGCATTGGCTCTGAAGGTATACTCCGTGCCGGTAGACACATTGAATCCCGACAATTTCTATGGTCCTAAAAGCATCCGCGAAGTATCCATCACCTGGGAGGATGTCTCCAACATTGTATGGTTCACCCTACTTGCCATCGCATTGGGAGCCTTGGGATATTACCTCTATCTGCGATTCAAGGACAACAAACCTATCATCAGGAAAATAAAGGTAGAGCCAAAACTTCCTCCACACATGCAAGCCTTGCAAGACATTGAGCGTATCAAGAGCAACAAGAACTTGCGAATGACCGACCCTAAGGGATACTACACCGAATTGACAGATGTACTCCGCACCTATATGGCCGAACGTTTCGGATTCAACGCCATGGAAATGACTTCAAGCGAAATCATTGACCAACTGATGGAAATAAAGGACAAGGACTCCATCAAGGAATTGAAAGAATTGTTCCAAACCGCTGATTTGGTGAAGTTTGCCAAATATGCACCGTTGATGAATGAAAACGACATGAACCTGTTCTATGCCATAGACTTCATCAACCACACAAAAGTGGAACCCGATCCGAACGCCAAGCCGGAGCCTACGGAAATCACCATAGAAGAGAAACGCTCCAAGCAGGCAAGAATGCTTCTTTTGGGAAGTATGGGTGTCATAGCTATAGCCATCCTCATCCTTCTTTTCCAGATTGTAAGAGACATTTACTACCTCTTCTAACAATTAAAAGATTGAACGAAAATGATTTTTGCAAATATTGAATATCTGTTTCTGCTTGTGTTGCTCATACCATACATCGTGTGGTACATACTCAAGCATAAAAAGACCGAGCCTACTTTGCAGGTATCTACCACCCGCATGTATATGAACGTGCCCAAGAGCTGGAAAGTCTATCTGTTGCATGCCCCGTTCATCCTTCGAATCGTAGCCATCGCCATGATTATCATTGCATTGGCACGTCCTCAAACGACGGACAACTGGCAAAACACAGAGATAGAAGGCATCGACATCATGCTGGCGGTAGACGTATCAACCAGTATGTTGGCCGAAGACTTGAAGCCCAACCGTTTGGAAGCGGCCAAACAAGTAGCCTCCGAATTCATCAACGGACGTCCGAATGACAACATCGGGTTGACCATCTTTGCCGGTGAGAGTTTTACCCAATGTCCATTGACCGTTGACCACACCGTATTGCTTAATCTCTTCCATGGCATCAAAGGGGACATCGCCCAAAAAGGCCTCATAGAAGACGGTACCGCCATCGGCATGGGAATAGCCAATGCGGTAACACGCTTGAAAGATAGTCAGGCTAAGTCAAAGGTCATCATCCTGCTTACCGACGGAAGTAACAACCGAGGAGACATATCACCACTTACCGCCGCTGAAATAGCCAAGCAATTCGGCATTCGTGTATATACCATCGGGGTAGGAACCAATGGTACAGCTCCTTATCCCATGCAGACATACACAGGTGTACAATACGTCAACGTACCTGTCGAAATCGATGAAAAGACTTTGACCGAAATAGCGGGTACCACCAATGGCAACTATTTCCGTGCCACCAGCAACGACAAGCTGATGGAAGTCTACCAAGAAATTGACAAGTTGGAAAAGACCAAACTGAATGTCAAGGAATTCAGCAAACGTGAAGAAGAATTTGAATTGTTCGCATGGATAGCCTTCTTCTGCATATTGCTTGAAATCCCTTTGCGCAATACTCTATTAAAGAAAATACCTTAAAAGAAAGAAGCTATGTTTCGATTCGCAAATCCTGACTTTTTATATTTGCTCCTGATACTTCCCCTGTTGGTAGCCTTGTTCCTCTATAGCAACTACCGCAGACGTCAAAAGATACAGAAGTATGGCGACCCCTCCATGTTGGAAGCACTGATGCCCAACGTGTCTAAGCATCGTCCTGACTTGAAATTCTGGTTGACATTTTCAGCGCTTGCTTTGATAATCCTGATGCTGGCACGCCCACAATTCGGTTCTAAGATGGAAACCGTCAAGCGTAGTGGAGTAGAAGCGGTCATCGCATTGGATATTTCCAACTCCATGCTTGCCGAGGATGTAATTCCCAATCGTTTGGAGAAATCAAAGAAACTGATTTCCAGATTGGTAGACACGTTCAACAACGACAAGGTGGGCATGATTGTATTTGCCGGTGAAGCCTTTACCCAACTTCCCATCACCAGCGACTACATCTCGGCCAAGATGTTTTTGGAAAGTATCGACCCATCGCTGATAACCACTCAAGGAACCGATATCGGTGCGGCCATACGTCTGGCCATGAAAAGTTTCACTCCCAACGAAGGAGTAGGAAGAGCCATCATCGTCATCACCGATGGTGAAAACCACGAAGGAGGAGCCTTGGAAGCCGCAAAAGAAGCAACGGAAAAAGGTATGCAAGTATTCATTGTGGGTGTCGGCTCACCTGAAGGAGCACCTATACCCACCGAGAGAGGAAGCAACAATTTCCGTAAGGACAAAGATGGTAACGTCATTGTAACCCGTCTGAACGAACAGATGTGCCAGGAAATAGCCAAAGCTGGTAACGGCCTTTATATCCGGGTGGACAACTCCAACGCTGCTGAAAAGATATTGAACAACGAAATAGCCAAACTTGCCAAAACAGATGTGGAAAGCCAAGTGTTCACGGAATTCGATGAACAATTCCAAGCATTGGCATGGTTGATACTGATTATCCTTATCATTGAAATGTTGATATTGGAAAGAAAGAATCCATTGTTCAAGAATGTAAGACTCTTTAAATAAACGGACAGATGATACGAAAAATACATATAACACTCTTTCTTGCCTGCATCGCAGGTACTTCGTTTGCCCAAAAGACGGACAGGGATTATATAAGAAGTGGTAACAAGCTATACAACGACAGTTTGTTCATTAAAGCTGAAGTTGACTATCGGAAAGCCTTGGAAATCAATCCGAAATCCACCGATGCCATGTTCAACCTTGCCAATACACTTTTGATGCAACAAAAGGCCAATGAAGCCATGGAGCAATTCGAATCAGTGGCTAAGATAGAAAAGGACAAATCCAAATTGGCGGAAATATACCACAACATGGGGGTTATACTTCATGTCAACAAGCAATACCCACAATGTATCGAGGCTTACAAGGAATCCCTCCGAAACAATCCGAAGGACGATGAAACCCGATACAACCTAGCTCTTGCCCAAAAAATGCTGAAAGACCAACAACAACAGCAACAAGACCAACAACAAAACCAGCAACAAGATCAGCAAGAGCAACAACAAGAAGACAAACAACAACAAGAGCAACAACAAAACCAGCAACAACAAGAACAGAATAAGAATGAAATGTCCAAAGAAAACGCCCAGCAGTTGCTGAATGCCATCATGCAGGACGAAAAGGACGTTCAGGAAAAACTGAAGAAACAGATTCAAATCCAAGGCAAGAAATTGGATAAAGACTGGTAAAT
>JAFVTL010000119.1 GCA_017503235.1 Bacteroidaceae bacterium
ACATTGTTGAATTCATACCGGTGGCGATGGCGTTCCATAATGTATTGACGCCCGTATGAAATATGTGCTTTAGAATGAAGCGTCAATTGACAAGCATAAGCACCCAACCGCATCGTTCCGCCCATTTGCGTCACACTTTTTTGCTCCTCCATCATATCGATAACCGGATATGGAGTCTGAGGATTAGTCTCGCTACTGTCAGCATCCTTATATCCAAGAACATTACGTGCATATTCCACGACCATCATTTGCATACCCAAGCAAATGCCAAGTGTAGGCTTATCAGTTGTACGACAATATTCAGCCGCAACTATTTTCCCTTCTATACCTCGTGAACCGAATCCCGGGCATATGATGACTCCATCCATGCAAGCCAATTGTTCTGCAACAGTTTCATGAGTAAGTCCTTCACTTTGAACAAAATGAGTCTTCACGATGCAATCATTATAGGTGCCAGCCTGTGACAGACATTCCAGAATAGACTTGTAGGCATCCTGTAAATCGTATTTTCCTACAAGAGCAACGTGGACGATGCGTTGTGCCTTGGCTCTCCGCTCCAAGAAACGGTGCCATGCAGTAAGGTCTGCTTCACCAATTACGTCCATGCCAAATTTCTTCAATATCACTTGGTCGAGTTGTTGCGCAGCCATACGCAAGGGAACTTCATAAATGGATGGCATATCAATACTCTGTATCACACAATCTTTGTCCACGTTACAAAAGCCCGCCACCTTATCCAAAAGACTACGGTTCAATTCATGTTCCGCACGGAGTACAAGTACATCGGGTTGCAATCCCAATCCTTGTAATTCCTTCACAGAGTGTTGCGTAGGTTTCGATTTCAATTCTCCTGCCGCAGCAATATAAGGGACATAGGTGAGATGCACACAAATGGCATTCCTACCCAATTCCCACTTCAACTGACGGATAGATTCCAGAAAAGGTTGGCTTTCTATGTCACCCACCGTACCACCTATCTCTGTCACCACGAAATCATAGTTTCCGGTTTCGCCCAAAGCCAACATCCGCTGCTTTATTTCGTTCGTGATGTGCGGCACCACTTGAACGGTTTTACCCAGATAATCGCCGTTCCGTTCTTTTGTTATGACACGCTGATAGATTTTTCCCGTAGTCACATTGTTGGCACAGGAAGTCTGAATATCCGTAAAACGTTCATAGTGTCCTAAGTCAAGGTCAGTTTCACATCCATCTGCCGTAACATAACATTCGCCATGCTCGTTCGGATTCAGTGTACCGGGATCTACATTGATGTATGGATCGAATTTCTGAATCGTAATTCGGTAGCCACGCGCTTGCAACAATCTACCAATAGAGGCTGAGATAATTCCTTTACCCAAAGAACTGACCACACCTCCCGTAACAAATATATATTTTGCTTCCATTGTTCTTCTTTTGTTTATTCTAAATCCTATTACTCCCACTCTACTGTAGCTGGCGGCTTGGAAGAGATGTCATAGGTCACCCGATTTACTCCTTTCACACGATTAATAATTTCATTGCTAACTTTGGCCAAAAACTCATACGGTAAATGTGCCCAATCGGCACTCATTGCATCAGTACTGGTTACGGCACGTAAGGCAACGGCCTGTTCGTAAGTACGTTCATCACCCATCACACCTACACTCTGCACCGGAAGTAGAATAACCCCTGCTTGCCACACTTGATGATAAAGGGAAATGCCGTCCTCCGTTTGCCATTCACGGAGGGAACGGATAAAGATGTCATCGGCTTCTTGTAGAGTAACAACCTTTTCCGATGTCACTTCACCCAAAATACGTACCGCCAATCCCGGTCCCGGAAACGGATGACGTTCTATCAGATGTTCGGGCATACCGAGTTGTCTGCCCACACGGCGCACTTCATCCTTGAACAACCACTGTAGAGGTTCACACAGTTGGAGATTCATTTTCTCCGGCAGTCCACCTACATTGTGGTGACTCTTAATCACCTTTCCCGTGATATTCAGACTTTCTATCCGGTCGGGATAAATGGTTCCTTGTGCCAACCATCGGACATCCTTTATCTTACGGGCTTCTTCCTCGAACACTTCAATGAACCCCTGACCGATGATTTTCCGTTTCTTTTCCGGTTCTGACACTCCTTTCAATGCTTTATAGAACTTTTCACGAGCGTTTACTCCAATGACATTCAATCCCAAACATTCGTAGTCCTTCATGACACTCTCGAATTCGTTCTTCCGCAGCAAACCATGATCCACGAAAATACAGGTAAGACGATGACCGATGGCACGGTTAAGTAATACGGCCACAACGGAAGAATCTACACCACCCGAAAGCCCCAAGATGACACGATCATTACCTAACTGCTCCTTCAGTTGCAAAATAGTACTGTCAACAAACGATGCTGGACTCCAGTCCTGACGGCTGCCACAAATGTCTACGGCAAAATTTTTCAGCAATAAAGTTCCTTGCTCTGAATGGAATGCCTCAGGATGAAACTGCACCCCCCATAGAGGTTCCCCTTCAGCTTGATAAGCCGCATAGCGTACACGATCAGTCGAAGCAATACATCGGAAACCCTCAGGCAAAGCCGTAATGGTATCACCGTGACTCATCCACACTTGGGAACCATCATTAAATCCACTGAACAACGGATTCTTCCGTGCAAAGCAAGTCAAACGTGCACGTCCGTATTCACGGCTTCCGTCCGGCTCTACATGACCGCCATAGAGCTGTGCCATATATTGCGCTCCATAGCAAATACCCAAGATAGGGTATCGTCCTCTGATTTGCGAAAGATCTACTTGAAAGGCTTCATCCGCATATACACTATAAGGTGAGCCGGAAAGAATCACACCTATCACATCCGGATCATCATGCGGAAAGCGATTGTAGGGAACTATTTCGCAAAATGTATCCAACTCGCGCAACCGCCTTCCGATAAGCTGGGTAGTCTGTGAGCCAAAATCAAGAATAATGATTTTCTGTTGCATATACCTGATATTACAATTAATTACTATTGATATTCATTCCAGGACTGGATAGCCAAATCTTCCACTTTCATCGAGCAGAACGCACCAATAAAAGCACTCGCTAAACGGGCATTGGTTATCAGTGGAATGTTCAAATCGATGGACGAACGACGAATCTTATAACCATTATCCAACTCACTAGAAGATAGATTCTTGGGGATGTTCACCACCATGTCTATCTCTTTCCGGTGCAACAAGTCGAGTGCTTGTGGAGTTCCTTCTTCGCTTGGCCAATAGACACGGACACTTTTCACTCCGTTTTCTTCAAGGAAAGCTGAAGTACCTCCAGTGGCATACAAGGTGAATCCTTGCTGTTGCAGCATACGGGCAGCTTCCAGCATATCCACTTTCTG
>JAFVTL010000120.1 GCA_017503235.1 Bacteroidaceae bacterium
GCATCGGCTCGGTAGAAGAACTCTACAACGAAATCGAAAAGGCAATCGAAGCCGGTTTCATGACCTCGAATCCGTACAAGGAAATGGGCTTCGAACCGGGCGTATATAATAAGGAGAACTACGACAAGATTGACCTCCACCGTCCGTACGTGGATGACATCACCCTTGTATCTGCTTCCGGCAAGCCAATGAAGCGTGAACTCGACTTGATTGACGTATGGTTCGACTCGGGTGCCATGCCTTATGCCCAGCTCCACTATCCGTTCGAAAACAAGGAAATCGTAGACAACCGCACTTACTATCCGGCTGACTTCATTGCAGAAGGTGTTGACCAGACACGTGGTTGGTTCTTTACACTTCATGCTATTGCTACTATGGTGTTCGATAGCATTTCTTACAAGAATGTTATCTCGAATGGTCTCGTGCTCGACAAGAACGGTAACAAGATGTCAAAGCGCTTGGGTAATGCCGTTGACCCGTTCGGTGCCATCGAACAATATGGTTCTGACCCATTGCGTTGGTACATGATTACCAATGCATCGCCATGGGATAACTTGAAATTCGACGTGGAAGGTGTGATGGAAGTAACACGCAAGTTCTTCGGTACACTCCACAATACCTACAAGTTCTTCGCTCCGTATGCAAACCTCGACGGATTTACTTACGCCGAAGCTGAAGTACCGGTAGCTGAACGTCCGGAAATTGACCGTTGGATTCTTTCGGAACTCAACTCGTTGATCAAGGATGTAGATGCTTGCTATGCTGATTACGAACCTACTAAGGCAGGTCGTCTGATCAATGACTTCGTGAACGATAACCTCTCTAACTGGTACGTTCGTCTTTGCCGTAAGCGTTTCTGGGGTACAGGTTACTCACAAGACAAGTTGGCCGCTTATCAGACACTCTACATCTGCTTGGAAACCGTAGCCAAGTTGATGGCTCCGATTTCTCCGTTCTATGCCGACTTGATGTACATGAACCTCATCGAAGCAACCGGCCGTGACAACGTGGTATCTGTACACCTCGCCAAGTTCCCGGTATGCGATGAAAGCATCATCGACAAGGAACTCGAAAGCCGCATGGAAATGGCTCAGAAGGTATCTTCTATGGGCTTGGCTCTCCGCAAGAAGATCAACATCATCGTGAAGCAACCGTTGCAGAAGTTGATGATTCCGGTAGATGCCATCACCAAGGAACGCCTCGAAGCCGTAAAGTCACTTATCATGAATGAAGTGAACATCAAGGAAATCGACTTCGTGGAAGGTGCATCAGACATCCTCGTGAAGAAGGTGAAGTGTAACTTCAAGATCATGGGTAAGAAGTTCGGTCCGTTGATGAAACAAGTAGCCGCTGCTGTTACCGCTATGAGCCAGGAACAGATTGCCGAATTGGAAAGCAATGGTAAGCTCACCCTTGACTTGAACGGTACACTTGCTGAAATCGAAGCAGGCGAAGTGGAAATCTTTAGCGAAGACATCCCGGGTTGGGTAGTGGCTAATGAAGGAACATTGACCGTAGCCCTCGACACTGTAGTGACCGATGAACTCCGTCGCGAAGGTATCGCCCGTGAATTGGTAAGCAAGATCCAGAATATCCGTAAGAGCAGCGGTTTTGAAATCACCGATAAGATTCGTATCACGATTTCAAGAAATGAACAGACCGATGCTGCGATAAATGAATATAATGCTTATATTTGTAACCAAGTGTTAGCCAATTCCATTGAACTGACTGATTTGAGCGAAGGAACTGAATTGGAATTTGATGGATTCACATTGTTAGTGAACGTTGTAAAAGAATAATATTAACCTAATAATTTATATGTTATGGCTGAAAAGACTAGATACTCAGATGCTGAACTCGAAGAATTTCGAGCCATTATCATGGAAAAACTTGAATTAGCTCAACGCGATTACGACAGATTGAAAAGTACAATTATGAACAAGGACGGTAATGACGTGGACGACACATCACCTACTTATAAGGTTTTGGAAGAAGGTGCAAACACGCTCTCCAAGGAAGAAACAACCCGTCTGGCTGCCCGCCAACTTAAGTTCATTCAGAGCCTTCAGGCCGCATTGGTGCGTATTGAAAACAAGACTTATGGCATCTGCCGTGAAACAGGCAAGTTGATTCCAGCTGGCCGTCTTCGTGCTGTTCCTCATGCTACTTTAAGTATCGAGGCAAAGCAAGGAGGAAAGAAATAAACAGTAACTCCCTAATGAATGTCATTCAGAAGAATGAGAATAGAAGCGCCTTTCTGTCTTCCATTTTCCATTCATCTGAATGACATGATTTTAAAATTTGATTCATGAAGAAACTACTCACAAGAGGACAACTTTCTGTATTGATTATTTGTGCCGTACTAATAATAGACCAAATTATTAAGATATGGGTGAAGACCAGCATGTTCCTGCACGAGAGCATTCGCATAACCGACTGGTTCTTCATCTATTTTACAGAAAACAACGGGATGGCATTTGGTATGGAAATCATTGGCAAACTATTTCTGACCTCATTCCGCATCGTTGCCGTTGCTCTGATTGTGTGGTATCTCGTGAAAATCATCCGACAGAAGTACAAGACCGGGTACATCGTTTGTATATCATTGATATTGGCTGGAGCAATCGGCAATATCATCGACTGTGTGTTCTATGGTCTCATATTCAGCGAAAGCACTCATAGTGCCATTTCCACGTTTGTACCCATGGGAGAAGGTTATTCCGAATGTCTGTATGGAAAAGTCGTGGATATGTTCTACTTCCCGATAATTGATACAAACTGGCCCGGATGGATGCCTTTCGTAGGTGGAGAACACTTCATCTTCTTCAGCCCGATATTCAACTTTGCAGATGCAGCCATCAGTTGTGGAATCATTGCTCTTATCTTGTTCTACAGCAAGTATTTGAGTAACAATGTTGAACCACAAATAAAGGAAGATAAAATAGACAATGAATAAGTTTCTTTGGACAATCGTTATGATAGGAGGGTTACTGATGACCGGATGTGGAAATCAGATACCTTCAGACATTATCCAACCGGATAAAATGGAAGAAGTATTATACGACTATCATTTATCAACCAGTATGGCTACCGAATTGAATTCGGAAGATAACTACAAAAAGATATCCTATCGTAACTATGTATTCCAGAAACATCAGATAACAGAAGCTGAATTCGACTCATCCATGGTGTGGTATACCCGCAACACTGACAAGTTGTCTGAAATCTATCTCAATCTGAATGAACGTTTCAATAAGCAGAAAAACCAGTTGAAGATGGTGCTGGATGCTCGTCAAGATACTGAATATGTATCACAACCCGGCGATACAGTTGATGTATGGCACTATGGCAACTTGTATTGGATGGGAAAATCCGCTTTGAACAACCAACTGACATTTGAAATACTCCCTGACTCGAACTTCCATCAGAAGGATGCTTTTCTGTGGAAAGCTAATTTTGAATTCCTGACATCGGGTACAGCCACCATGGGAATGAATGTCATGTTCGACAATGATTCGTTAATAGGAGAGTCCTGCTCCATAACCCAATCGGGTGAAGGTTCCCTCTATCTGCATACAGATTCCGCCTATCAAATCAAGAGCATCAATGGGTTCATCTATATATCAGGAGACTCTCTCCAATCACCCCAAGTCCTTGTTCATGACTTGTCTTTGACAAGATACCACTTCAAGGCTGACTCTACAGATAATCAGGAACTGGTTCAGGTGACTGATTCCATCCAATAAACACACTCATGAAAAGATTCGCCTGCCATCGTCTTTATGCCGGCAATGGTTATGTACTTCAAAAAGCCGTTGTATGTATCAATGAAGCAGGAGAAATCCAATCCTACGAACCTTTGGAAGAAGAGACTCCTTTCACTCAATGGATTGGTGGAGTCATTTTGGTCAATTCATCTCCTTCATGGGAATTAAAAGGAACCTTCAGTGACTTACGCAACGAATTAAGTGAATTGCCCGCCAACCATACCAGCTTTGCCTGGCACTTGACGGACTTTGACTTTGAGAAAGAAGAAATAACCCCACAAAGCAGACTATATCGTCTATTGTAATCTACGTCTGAATTCCGCACAGATAACAGCAGTGGCAACCGCCACATTCAAGGATTCAGAAGTTTCCTGTCCCTTCGGATAATTGGGAATATAAAGTCGTTTGTTTACCAGACCGGCTATCTCTTTGCTGATACCATTTCCTTCGTTCCCCATCACAATCAGTCCACTGGCTGACAACGTCTCCTCATACATGTCTTTTCCATCAAGGAACGTGCCATAAACAGGAAAATCTTCAAGCGAAGCAATCAAGGAAGGAAGAGAACAATAATGCATCTTCACCCTGGCCAAAGCCCCCATGGTTGCCTGAACCGTCTTTGGATTGTACACATCCACTGTACCCTGCGAGCAAAAGATATGTTCAATGCCAAACCAGTCAGCAATGCGGATAATGGTACCC
Organism: Bacteroidaceae bacterium; assembly: GCA_017503235.1. Classification (GTDB taxonomy): domain Bacteria; phylum Bacteroidota; class Bacteroidia; order Bacteroidales; family Bacteroidaceae; genus Phocaeicola. The sequence continues at coordinate 4,470 of JAFVTL010000120.1, forward strand.
AAATTGCCGGGGTCCTGCACATCATCCAAAGCAATGCACAAAGAATGCTTGATATCCTCCAGCGTATAGTCTGATTGAGGTTGATTGAATACGGCCAATACATCCTGGGGAGTCTTCAGCAAACTGGCACGTGACAACTCCTCATAGCTTGCTTCAATGATTTCATCGGCAACCGCATCCTTGTTCGAGGCCAACCAATCCGCAGTGGCCACCAACATCCGGCAATGGAAATGCCCTAATAAATCACCCACCAACTTGTGACCTTCCGCCACAAAGACACCATCTTCCTTGCGGTTTTTCTTCAGTTCCAACGAGCGGATATACTTGATTTTATTTTTGCTGAACATAAATCTTTCCAAAAACATCAATTATTAGCGGCAAAGCTAAAAAGATATTTTCAAATAATGTTATATTTGCAAGATAAAATGTATAGTTCCTAGTTAAGTGTGATGAGAAGAATCGGGTTATATATATGTATATGCATTACCATGTGCCTATGCTCATGTTCTGTCAATAAATTCATACCCGAGAACCATTATCTCCTCGATGAAGTCAACATCGAGTCGGACAACAAGGATGTAAAGCCTGACCTTTTCAATTCCTATCTTCGACAGATTCCCAATGCCAAGTGGTTCAATCTCGTGAAAGTACCGATGCGAATCTATTGCATATCCGGCCAAGACTCTACGAAATGGATCAACTGTTTTTTCCGTGGAATAGGGGATGCCCCAGAAATCTATGACGAACAGACAGCCGTCAAGACACAGACGGAAATAGAAAAGGCTGTCAGAAACATGGGCTATATGCGAGGCAGTGTCCGGATGACCACTGAGATAAAAAAGAAAAGACTGAAACTGAACTACTACATCGAATCCGGTCGTCCATATACAGTCAGACACATTGCATACGACATCAATGACCTCCAGATTAATGAAATCATCGAAAACGATTCTGCACAGACTTTACTGCATGAAGGCATGGTCTTCGATGTCAGCACCCTTGACAATGAACGCCAGCGCATCACTCGTCTCTTGCAGAACAATGGCTATTATAAGTTCAACAAGGACTTTCTTGTCTATCAGGCAGACACGGTTAGAAACACCTATGCCATCGATTTGACCATGAAACTCCTACCGTTCCAACAACGAAAGGAAGATGTGCCGACCAAGCATCAGCAATTCAAAATTCGTGATGTGAACTTCCTGACAAGCGAAAACGTTTCTTCTTCCAACAATGTGGAAGAACATGACTCCATCCACTATCGGGGTCTCAACATCTATTTCAAGGGTAAGTCACCTGATTTACGTCCGAAGGTATTGTCAACCTTCAACTATATCCGACCACAGTCCTTGTATAACGAACAGGATGTACAGAACACTTATACCTCCATGGGGCGCTTGCGTACATTGAAATACACCAACATCCGTTTCACGGAAGTAGAACATAACGACAGCACGATGCTGGATGCCAACATCCACCTCACCAAGACAAAGCCCCAATCCTTCTCTTTCGAAATTGAAGGCACCAACTCGGCCGGTGACTTAGGAGCTGCTGCATCATTGACCTATCAGCACCGCAATCTGTTCAAAGGTTCAGAGTCGTTCACCATCAAGTTTCGTGGAGCCTATGAATCCATCACCGGTCTGGAAGACGGATATGACAGTGACAACTACAAGGAATGGGGAGTCGAAAGCAGCTTGAACTTCCCTGAATTTAAATTCCCTTTCCTTTCTTCAGAATTCAAACGTAAGATTCGTGCCACCTCCGAAGTAGGGCTCAAGTTCAACTCCCAACTTCGTCCAGAATTCACTCGTACACTGGCCTCCGCTTCCTGGAGTTACAGATGGACTGACCGTTCACGTTCCCAACACCGCTTTGACCTGTTGGACATCAACTACATCTATGTCCCCTGGAAATCGGCTATTTTCAAATCCTACTTGGAAAACCTGACAGACCGCAATTCCATTCTCATCAAGAGCTACGAAGACCAGCTGATTGTGCGCATGGGCTATTCTTTCACTTATAACAGCAACAACAATGCTCAGAATGCCGCTCGCAAGAATTCCTATTCCGTCCGTTTCAATATCGAAGAATCAGGCAATCTGCTCTATCTGGCCTCCAAGATCTTTAATCGTGAGCCTAAAGATGACAAAGGCTTTGTCATTGCCAACATACCCTTTGCACAATACATCAAGGGCGACATTGACTATGCGCAACATTTCAAGATAGACAACCGCAACTCACTCGTGTTCCATGTGGGGGTAGGTGTGGCCTATCCTTATGGCAACTCCCAAGTGATACCTTTCGAAAAAAGATATTTTTCCGGTGGCCCCAACAGTGTCAGAGGTTGGTCGGTCCGTTCATTAGGTCCAGGCAGCTATCGCGGCACCGAAGGTTCCATCAACTACATCAACCATACAGGCGACATCAAGCTGGACATCAACTTGGAATATCGCACCCACCTGTTCTGGAAATTCAATGGAGCAGCCTTCATCGATGCAGGAAACATTTGGAATATCGACCACTATGAAGGTCAGGAAGAAGGAACTTTCCGCTTCAACACCTTCTACAAACAAATAGCTGTAGCTTATGGAATTGGGTTAAGAATGGACCTCGACTATCTGATTCTTCGTTTTGACGGCGGTATGAAGGCCATCAACCCCATGAAGAGCGGAAGGGATAAATATCCTTTCACACGCCCCAAGATGAGCAGGGACTTTGCCTTCCATTTTGCCGTAGGCTATCCTTTCTGACAATCAATCAACCACAACATAACAATGAAGACAACCTATACAAAAGAAGAAATTGATGCATTGTTCCAATGGTTTGACGAACAGACAAACCTTCCACAAAGTGTTCAGGTAAACAACGGAATCTACATTCCCGATTTAAAGAAGACACTTGAACTGTTACACGAACATAAACCTGTCATGGAAAAGAATCCTCGCATGGCAGGAGCAGCCGTACTGATGGAAAAGATAAAGGCTATTTGTATCGAACAGATGAAGTAAATATTGCATAAATATAGAATTTTCGCTCCAAAACAAGCATTTTTCTTCCATTTATTAGGATTATAATTCATTTATTCATACTTTTGAGCAAATTTATTCACTTATAAATTAATTGAAACATGAAAAAGTATTTAGCAGAAATGATTGGTACAATGGTACTTGTACTGATGGGATGCGGCACAGCCGTAAGTTTGAATTGTGGAGTTGATCCAGCTTCAGTTATCGGCACAGCCGTAGCATTCGGTTTGGCAGTAGTTGCCATGGCATACACAATTGGTGGTATCAGCGGTTGCCACATCAATCCAGCCATCACTTTGGGTTGTCTTTTGAGTGGCCGCATCAGCGGAAAGGATGCAGGTATGTACATGATTTTCCAGGTAATCGGTGCTTTCATCGGTTCTGCCTTGTTGGCTGTATTGGTATCAGGCTTGACTCCTGAAGGTACTGCCACTGGTGCAAACGCTTGCTCTGGCGATGTAATGAACGGTCTGATTGCTGAAATCGTTCTGACATTCATCTTCGTATTGGTAGTATTGGGTACTACTGACGCTAAGAAGGGTGCTGGCAACTTTGCTGGTTTGGCTATCGGTTTGTCATTGATTCTTATCCACTTGGTAGGTATCCACTACACAGGTACTTCTGTAAACCCTGCTCGTAGTATTGCTCCTGCTGTGTTCGAAGGCGGTAAGGCTTTGAGCGAATTGTGGGTATTCATCGTTGGTCCATTCATCGGTGCTGCTTTGAGTGCACTCGTTTGGAAGGTAATCGGTAAGGAATAATCACCACACTATAAATAAAAGAAGTGGGTGTGTCGAAATGCACATCCACTTTTTTTTTAGGCACGGATTACACGGATTGCACGGATAAATATGATGTAAACATACACTAAAAACCGTGTTAATCCGTGTAATCCGCGCCTAAAATACATTTATGACACTCGTTCTTTTTTATGTCTTATCTAAAGGAATGATTAGATTCCGAAATAACAGCTGATATAGCCCATGTAACGGTTGTCTTCACCATCCATCTTCGGCATGTTCATCCGGAAGTTAGGAGCAATCTTCACGTATTTACCCAACTTGAACTGTGCTCCAAACATAAGTGCCGATTCTTCCTTGCTCTTGTTCCAGTCACCGTCACCCGAAAGGGAATCGAAACGAGCATAAACCTCTGTTTTCTTATCCAGTCTGACCGAACCATAAAGAGAGAACCCTGACAGGTCACTGTCTTCCATAAAATCCACATTCTTGTAGAGGTTGTATTCCGCACCCAGTGAGAATCCGTTTCCCTTGTAACCCACGAAAGTAGCCAGATTCTGCTTGTCTTTTTGAATGGCATTTGCACCTTCGTTCAATCCATAGTAAACACGCAGAGAAAGGCCGCCGATAGGGGTGAGGGTAGCTCCCAAACCATACATCAGTCCATCTTGCTTCTGAACCTTCTTGTAGCCTTCACCGTTGACGATGATAGCATCAGCAGATAACCAATCCGTAAAAGCATAGGAAGCCGAAACACCCAAGTCAGCACTGCTGCCAAACTTATACAAGTCCTGGAAAGACTTCATGATATATCGATACCCCCAGAATTTTTCCTGCATGTTGAACTGGGTAGTGGATATCAGACCACCATTCAATGTCAGCTTTCCGGTCTTCCAGGTTATCTGTGCATTCTTGATGTAAGCAATACGGTGATAGTCGTTCACATCGTCAGACTGACCGATGTCCATCACAGCCTTCACCTGTAGACCTTTGCCTAAGTTATACTGATAACCCAGATAGCTTCTGTCGAGTTCAAATCCCCGATTGTCATTGAGATGTCCGAATCCGGTGTGGAAGTTACCGAATACCTGAATAATGGGTTGTCCCTTGGGAGATTGGTCACTTTGTGCAAAGAGGCTGGTTGATGCCCAAGACAGGAATACAACCGAAAGTAATTTGAATGTGTTCATTGCCTTTTGTATTATGAGTATAGATTAATTCGTTTTCTTTCCCTTGCAAATGTAGGACACATTGTTGAATCTGCAATACTACATCAGTAAAAATAACAAAAGGGAACTCCTTTATTTGGAAGTTCCCTTTCGTACATCCTCAGGGATTCGAACCCTGGACCCACTGATTAAGAGTCAGTTGCTCTACCAACTGAGCTAAGGATGCATCAATAATTGACTCTCTCTTGCTTTTCTTTTAGTACATCCTCAGGGATTCGAACCCTGGACCCACTGATTAAGAGTCAGTTGCTCTACCAACTGAGCTAAGGATGCAACTTTCTGATTTGCGGTTGCAAAGGTATGGTTTTAATTTAAATCTGCCAAACGTTTCTTGTCTTTTTTTTGCCTTTTCATCGATTTTTATTCGAATTCATACAAGTCAGAAGGCGTACTTCGCTTTAATGCAGCGAGTTGCACGTCCTTACCAAGAATCAGTCCCTTTGCTCTAAAAATCATTTCAAAAGTCTTGTACGCCAATTCGGGGTGGTTATTATCCTTGCTCAGGTGGCACAGCCAGATGTGTGAAGTGTCCGGAGTCAGGTTGTCAACCAGGAATTCGGCAGTTTCACGATTGCACATATGTCCATTGTCACCGGCAATACGTTCCTTCAGATGACGCGGATAAGGCCCCATTCTCAGCATCTCTTCATCGTAATTGGCTTCAATCACGAGGTAATTGGCCTTGCGGATGTAATTGGCGGCAGTAGGGGTGATGTGTCCCATGTCGGTCAGGAAAGAGAAGCACTTTCCATCCACTTCGATGCAATAGCCCACATTGTCCGTACCATCATGGGGAACTTCAAAAGCGGTCACCGTAAAGCATCCTATCTCCAAGGGGATTTCCTTGTGGATATGGCACACACAGTTAGACAGTTTTTCGGTCATGCAATAACTACGATTGATGCCCTTATGAGTCTCAGGAGTGGCATATACAGGTATACCCATCTTTTCACCCAACGTGCCTACTGCCTTGATGTGGTCAGCATGGTCGTGGGTGACCAATATACCCTTTATTCTGTCCAAAGGGAGGTTGTAGTCTTTCAGAACCTTTCTGATGATGCGTGAGCCTATCCCCGCATCGACCAATATTGCGCATTCGTCTGTTCCCAAGTAATAGCAGTTGCCGCTACTACCGCTGGCCAGACTTAAAAACTTTATCTTCATTACTATTATTTCAATTCAACCGACCGGTCTTCTTCCTTCATACGTCCGGTCTTCATCCGAAATGCAAAGATAGTGAAAGGTGAGTGGAGAAAAAACAAGTTTACTTGATTTTTTCTTTCGAACCGCATCCTTTCTTATTAAAAGATAGTGAAAATCGAGGGCAGAATAATCAAGTTTACTTGAATATTTTGCCGAGATGCATCCTATCTTTACTTTTCTTTGTCTTGACACAAAGAAAAGGTAACAAAAGACTATACCTTAGTGTTGAAAATCTTAAGAGGCTTTGAACGACCAAAGGGAGTTAAAGATCAAGTGCTACGGCTCCGTTGCTATTCGGATAAAGCCATTAGTGAACGGAACTTCAACTCGCCTTCTTCAAAGGCTCAAACAGCAAGTTCCTTACTCACTCCTGGCAAAACCCTCAATCACGCAACTACACCTATGCACAAACCCACTCTTCACCATTAAACATTTATTGTCATGCAGAGGAACGTAGTGACGAAGCATCTCGGTATCATAAAGTGGGTGTTACCGAGATCCTTCACTGCGTTCAGGATGACAGTAGAGGTTATTAGAAATAAGGACAGGGCACGCCCTGTCCCTACATTTGGCCTTTTTCTCCTTTAACTCCTTTAACTCCTATAAAGGAAATGCCCCTGTCCCTACAAGATGACTCCAACCATCCTATCAGAAACGGAAATAGTTCTTGGCGTTGTAGTAGCTGATGTCTTCCACCATCTGTGTCAAGCGTTCCATTTCTGAAACGGGGATTTCACCATTTTCCACATCACGACCCAAGAGGTTGCAGAGTGTACGACGGAAATACTCATGACGAGGATAGGAGAGGAACGAACGTGAGTCAGTCAACATACCCACAAAACGGCTCAACAAGCCCAACACCGAGAGGGCATTCATCTGCTTTTCCATGCCATCCTTCTGGTCGAGGAACCACCATCCCGAGCCAAACTGGATCTTTCCCGGTATGCTTCCATCCTGGAAGTTACCAATCATCGTGGCAATCATTTCGTTGGCGTTGGGGTTGATGTTGTAAATGATGGTCTTGGTCAGCTTGTCGCGAGAGTTCAGACGGTCGAGGAACTTGGACAAGGACTGCGCAGTCGAGAAGTCACCCATCGAGTCAAAGCCCGTGTCAGGACCAGCCAACTTCAACATCTTGGTATTGTTGTTGCGCAAAGGTCCGTAGTGGAACTGCTGTGTCCAACCGGTTTCATAATCCATCTCGCCAAATACCACCAGCATGGCCGACTTGAACTTGAGGATTTCTTCCTTGGTCAGTGAAGTGCCTCCATATACCTTATTGAAGATGCTTCTGATTTCCGCATCCGTATAGTCCTCTGCATAGAATTCATCCATGCCGTGGTCAGACAGCTTGCATCCCTGCGCTTCGAAGAAGTCATGACGCTTCTGGAGAGCATCCACCATGTCGTCGAAAGAAGAAATCTTCACTCCACTCACTTCCGACAGCTTTTCCATATAAGCACGGAAGTCGGCAGGCACCTCTACCATCATGGCCTTGTCAGGACGCCAGGTAGGCAACATCTTGATTTCAAATCCACTCTCACGGGTCTTGATGTGATGTTCCAGCGAGTCGACAGGGTCGTCGGTCGTACAAACCGCCTCTACGTTGTAATGACGCATCAGTCCGCGAGCTGAGAATTGGGGCTGTTGCAACTTCTCATTACATTCTTCATAGATTTCGCGTGCTGTCTTCGGATTCAGAATCTTGTCAATGCCAAAAGCCGTACGCAGCTCCAGATGAGTCCAGTGATACAAAGGGTTACGGAACGTATAAGGCACTGTTTCAGCCCATTTCTCGAACTTCTCCCAGTCAGAAGCATCACCGGTGATGTACTTCTCGGCAACACCATTGGCACGCAAGGCACGCCATTTGTAATGGTCACCACCCAGCCATATCTCGGTCAGGGTCTTGAACTGGTAGTCATCGGCCACCATCTGCGGATTCAAATGACAGTGATAGTCTATGATGGGCATCTTGGCCGCATGTTCGTGGTACAACTTCTGGGCAGTTTCAGTCTGCAGCAGGAAGTTCTCATCCATAAAGTTCTTCATGTCGGTATCTGTTTAATCGTTAATTTCCTTGATTTCAGTTCCTTCGGCAGGAGAGAGGGCCCGGTGAAGCCACCCTTTCCTTTCTCCAGGCTTCAGTTTTCGATGACGAAAATAGTTCTTTTATTTGTGATAGCAAAATAATTCGTATATTTGCCCGACAACAAAACATACATCAACTGAAATACCTACATCCTATGAGAGCTTTGAACAAGCATACAGCCACCAAGGTGCAGCGTCCTGAACGCATCATCCAGTTTGGAGAAGGCAACTTCCTCCGTGCATTTGTCGACTGGATTGTATTCAACATGAACGAGAAAGCCGGCTTCAACAGCAGTGTGGTCATTGTACAACCCATTGAAAAGGGAATGATAGACGCCCTGAACGCACAGGACTGCCTCTATCATGTCAACCTTCAGGGACTGGACAAGGGCGAAGTGGTGAACAGCCTCACACAGATTGACGTGGTGAGCCGTGCCCTGAATCCCTACAGCCAGTATGAATCATTCATCAGTCTGGTCGAACAACCCGAGATGCGTTTTGTCATCTCCAACACCACCGAGGCAGGCATAGCCTTCGACCCCAAATGCAAGTTGGAGGACACACCTCCTGCATCCTATCCGGCCAAGCTTACCCAACTGCTCTACCACCGCTACAAGCATTTCAACGGAGCCCCCGACAAAGGACTCATCATATTCCCCTGCGAACTGATTTTCCTGAACGGACACAAGCTGAAGGAAACCATCTACCAGTACATCGACCTGTGGCAACTAGAAGAAGGCTTCAAGCAATGGTTTGAACAGTCGTGCGGAGTCTACGCCACTTTGGTGGACCGCATTGTACCGGGCTTCCCACGCAAAGAGATAGACAGCATCAAGAAAAAGCTGCAATACGACGACAACCTGGTGGTACAAGGCGAAATCTTCCACCTGTGGGTCATCGAAGCCCCTCAGGAAGTGGCCAAGGAGTTCCCGGCCGACCAGGCAGGGCTGAACGTGCTCTTTGTACCTTCCGAAGAGCCCTACCACGAACGGAAAGTCACCCTGCTGAATGGACCCCACACCGTCCTCTCACCCGTGGCCTACCTGTCGGGCATTGACATTGTGCGCGATGCCTGCCAGCATGAAGTGGTGGGCAAATACATCCGTAAGGTGATGTTCGACGAACTGATGGAAACCCTCAACCTTCCCAAGGACGAGCTGATGAAGTTTGCCGAGGATGTACTCGAACGCTTCAACAACCCGTTTGTCGACCACCAGGTCACCTCCATCATGCTCAACTCATTCCCCAAATACCAGACACGCGACCTGCCCGGCTTGAAGACCTACCTCCAGCGAAAAGGCAAACTGCCCGAAGGACTCGTATTGGGACTGGCAGCCATCATCACCTATTATAAAGGTGGAAAGCGTGCCGACGGAGCAGACATCATCCCCAACGATGCACCCGAAATCATGCAGCTGCTCAGCACCCTGTGGGCTACGGGATGCACCCACAAGGTAGCAGAAGGCGTACTTGCCGCCCAGTCCATCTGGGGAGAAGACCTCAATGCCATCAGCGGACTGACCGATGCTGTGACCGCCTGTCTGGACTCCATTCAGGAAAAAGGAATGTTGGAAACTGTCAAGACCATCCTCTGAAGGGATAGGGTAGAAGCCTAACAGGAAAGCCTCATGAAACCACAGTTACTGATAAGCGCAGCAAGTTCGGGTAGCGGAAAGACACTTTTCGCACTGGGACTGATACGTTCACTCAGCAAACGAGGTCTGCAGATACAGCCCTACAAGTGTGGCACCGACTTTATGGATGCCCAGCTGCTCACCTTGGCCTCCGACCACGAGACCGTTCATCTGGACACCTGGCTGGCTTCGTACACCCACCTCCAGCACATGTACAACAAGTATGGCGAAAAGGCCGATGTATGCATTGCCGAGGGTACAGCCGGACTCTTTGATGGCCGCAACAAGATGCAGGGCTGTAGTGCCGAGATGGCCGGACTGCTCAATGTCCCCATCATCCTGCTGGTCAATGCCCGACTGACAGGCTACTCCGTGGCCCCCCTCATCTATGGCTTCCGTCACTTCCATTCCCACACACCCATCGCCGGTGTTGTGTTCAACATGGTGTCCTCCGAAGCCCATTACCACTGCCTGCGCGAAGCCTGCCTCGATGCAGGAGCCGACTGCCTGGGCTATCTGCCTGTCTCCGCCGATTTGAAGCTGCCATCCAAGCACACCGCACTCACTCTGACAGCCCGAAAGGAGTTGAACAATCAGATTGACAGAATAGCCGAAATCATTGAAAAGCAGATAGATATCAACCGCATACTCAACCTCTGCAACCGCAATTTCCCTTGTCAGTACACCTTGCCCTACAGCTCGGACACAGAGTTTGACACCTTCACTCCACCGGCCCGTAAAATCAAGATTGCCATGGCCCGCGATGCAGCCTTCAACTTCACCCATCGCGAGAACATCGAGCAACTGAAAAGAATCGGCAACATCACCTGCTTCAGTCCTGTCTATGGCAGCGAACTCCCCGAGGCCGATTTGGTCTATCTGCCGGGAGGCTATCCCGAACTCTTTGCCCGTCAGCTCCATCGCCGTCACAAACTCATGGAAGACCTCCGGAACTATGCCGAACGAGGAGGCAGGATACTGGCCGAAGGAGGGGGAATGCTCTTCCTCAGCCGTTCGCTCACCCTCCGTCAAGGGGGCACATCCTATCCGATGGCCAACCTGCTGCCGCTCGACTTCACCATGGAAGAAGCCAAACTCCAGTCGGGCTATCGCACCCTTCTGCACAATGGCAAGGAGTGGAGAGGGAATGAATACCAATATTTCCGCTATGCAGACAAGTCCGTACAAGCCCCGCTGTTCAGGCACAAGAACGTGATAGCCAGCAGCAAGCACCTCTATTGGGGCGAAACCGACCTTCTGAAGCTGTGGGAATAAGCATTGAATCAGATTTCAACGGCAGTAGGAAGCTGTGTCAAAATACACTTTTCATCCGCTGATGACGCTGATAACGCAGATTTTTCATCTTTATATTATACCGAAAGGTTATTATTTATCTGCGCAATCTGCGTAATCTGCGAACGAAAAATTAAAGAGGCATTTTTGACACACCCTCGGTTTACATCAACATGGTAGGGACGTTGCGTGCAGCGTCCGCCTATTATAACTGTCCCTCTGCAAGGGGGACGAGCGAAGCGGAGGGGGTATTCTCCCCAATTACCATATTTTAACACACAACTTACCTCCATCTCTTCAGATAATGTTACTTTTGTAACGATTTAATTATTCATCAAAAATTTTAAGGTTATGAAGAAATTATTTATGGTTGCACTGTTGTGCACAATGACTGTTTCAGCGATGGCACAAATCAAGTCTGTAGATGTGAAGGCAAACCTCCGTGGTGACTTTGGTATCGGAGCCGGTATTACTATGCCAGTTTTGGAATCCATCGATTTCGCACCTACATTCAACTACTACTTTGCCGATGGCTGCAACATGTTTACCGTCGACGCAGACTTCCACTACAACTTCGAGTTGGACCAGACTTGGACCATCTATCCTATGGCCGGTCTTTTGTGGTTCCACAACGGTGTAGACGGAATCGGTGATGCTAAGGGTGAAGACTACAACAAGTTGGGTGTAAACATCGGTGTGGGTGCCCGTTACGACATCAACGACCGTTGGGCTGCCATTGCCGAAGCCAAGTACCAATGGGTAGACGGCTGGGATGACACCTTCTTCTCACTCGGTGTAAACTACAAGTTCTAATCGAAATAAGAACAGACAGAAAAGGATGTGCGATGCACATCCTTTTTTTGTTGTGTGTGGGGATGGGAGGGGATTGACTGACTATTTCTTATCAATCATTATCCCATAACCACACCCCAATCTTCGAAGCCGATCTTCTTCGTAAAAGACGCTGCAAAGGAAAGCCCTCACACACACCCCGCCACGCACTCGTAGACGAAATAGATGGAGACAACGACCTTCAGCAGAGTGCCGAAAATGAAGCCTACCAGCGAGCCGATGCCCGAACGGAGGGCATGATTGAAATCGCGGCCACCCAGCATCTCGCCGATGACAGCGCCCAGAAAAGGACCCATGATGATGCCCCAAGGCATGAAGAACAGACCGACAAGGGTACCGGCTATACAACCCCGGTTGCCATACTCCGTACCTCCGCTGTACTTGCTGCCCAGCATGGGGGTGATGTAGTCGAGTATCTGGAGCACAACGACCAGCACCAGCCAAGTGACGAGCTGACGGGTGGAATAGACGGCCTGACCGGTGAAATGAAGTATCAGAATGCCGGCATAGGAGAGGGGCACTCCGGGAAGCATCGGGACAATGCATCCTATCACGCCCAACACGGCACAGAGCATAGCGGCAATGACTATCAGCACTTCCACCGCCTAACCCTCCTGACCGTTATGGAATGACTTGTACTTCTCCAGTTCGTCTGCCATCTCCTTCACCGCCCAAAGGATGAGCGAGGAGTCGTCGAGCAAGCCTACGGGCAGCATGTCGGGCAAGAAATCGAAAGGAGAGACCACATAGATGAGCACGCCGGTCACCATGACCAGATGGGTGGGGCTATAGCCCTTGTAGCGGCCCGAAACCACATCCTTCACGTAGTGATAGAGCAACAGCAGATGTTCCTTGGCCTGAGCAAGGCCGTCCTTCGTCAGACAGGCACCCAGCTGCACCAGCAGCAGCTTCATTCGTTTGGGATTGGCCACGTACTTGCGTGCCTTGTCCAGCCATTTTGTAGAGAGCAGTTGACTTGCATTGATAGCCATAGGCAGTTCCTCGGGTGGTTTTTAGGGTTCAACATCGCCGGCAGCACGCAGGATGAGGGTCGTAGCACCGAGGGTAATGATGGCTCCCTCTTCGATGCGGACACGGTCCTTGTCGCCCAGTATCTCGTTCATCAGGAATGTGCCGGTCACACTCTGATTGTCGCGCAGGGTGTAGACCAAGGCGCCCTGCTTGTTACGCTTCACGTTGATGATGCAATGACGGCGGTCCATGCTGGGGTCGGCAGTCTCGATGGAGACATCGACATCGGTGCCCTTGTTGCGACGGCCTATCACATTGTCACCCTCGTGAAGGGGGAGCACCTGCTTGTAGCCGAACACATTCTCGACCACCACCACACTGCCACAGTCCTGGCTGTTGGCCTGTTCGTCGAGCACTTCTTCCTTGCGGGTGGCCTTCAGCTTGGCCTTGCCGATTCGGATACTGAACTGCTTCTTGCAATGTTCGCACACAAAGACCAGCGACTGGCCTTCGCTGTATTTCGTTTCATCAAAAGTGATGTAGTTATCACACTTAGGACAAAGAATTCTTTTCATCGGAATTGATTGGGGGAATTTATTTGGAAGTCAGCATCCATGCATCCTTGAATGCATCGTTCTGCTTCAGTTCTGCGATTTTCTGCTGGGCGGCAGTACGGTCGGAATAGCTGTAGAGCGCAATGCGGAAACGTCCGCTACCCTCAACGACAGTGGCATCCGTATAACCTTGATCGGCATACTTGCGGAGCATCTTCTGAGCATCGGCCATGGTGGCGAGACTGGATACTATCAGATGGTACTTCTTCTTGCCTTGTACTTGGGTTTCCTTCACCGGTTCGGCCTTCACAGCCACGGGGGCTTCTACCTTGGTTTCGGCCTTGGCTTCCACCTTCACTTCGGCCTTGACCTCGGGAGCGGATACCTTCACGGCAGGAGTGGGTTCCACCTTCACGGCAGGCACCTTTTCTACCTTCACCTTCACGGGTTTAATCTGCTGGTCGGCAGCCTTTTCGGCCTCAGTGGCAAGCGAGGAAAGGGTAGTGGCCATGGAGTGGGAACGGATGTCGTCAAACAGACAGGCAGTGCCCAGAGAGGCATAGTTGCCTTGGTCCACATAGGTATTCTCCACCGGTACGGAGAAGGTGAAGAACAGGATGACGGCAATGACAGCGGCTGCCACATGACCGACCCAACGGGGCACCATGCGGATTTCCTTCGGTTGGGATTCGACCACCGGGAGGGGTTCCTGCACGGGAGCCACATCGACAGCCTCGGCACCCAACGGAGCCATGGAGAACGAGCCCAGTCCATAGATGGAAGGGGAAAGGATACCCCCCTCGGCAGGCTGGAACTCAAAGTTGCCATGAATGTTGTAGTTGATAACACCAATGCCATGGAGGTCGGCCACGCCATCGGTATAGAGGACTTCCTTCAGCTCGTTGACAGCCATCTGGATGCGGCGTGTAGCATCGGGGAAGTCGGTATGATAGGCCTGCATATAGGACTGGGCCAGCAATCCGTCGTTCATGATGAGCTGCGGATTGAAGCCTACGGTACGTGTAGGGGGCAGGAACAGGCCTTCTTCCTCCACATAGCGTGCCGACTGGTAATGGGCGATGAACCCTCCCAATTCGGGGACGGTCACGCAGTCATTGTCCAGCAGCAGGATTTCTATATGCTTGGCTAATTCAATCATGTCTGCAAAAATAGACTTTTAATTCGATTCCACCTTATTTTTGCTCATAAAATTATCAACAGGTTATTATTTTATTTAAGTTTATCAAGTAGAATTATCTGTAGATAAAGGAGTTAAAGGGAGTTATCGCTTCGCTCGTCCTTCGGACAGGGAGTTAAAAGCTAATAGTCTTGTTGATGAATACCTATACAAAATGTATGGGCCTTTATCTCCAATTATCTTCCTATTATCTCCTTTTATCTCCATTATTTACTTGCGAAAGTTGAATTATTTTATATACATTTGCACGAAATAAGATTCTGAATCATGAACATAGCAATCGTAGGAACAGGATATGTAGGGCTGGTGACCGGCACATGCTTTGCCGAAACCGGTGCCAACGTGACATGTATCGACGTCAATGAAGAAAAGATAGAAAACCTGAAAAAGGGAATCATCCCCATCTATGAACCGGGCCTCGAAGACATGGTGCTGAAGAACGTGAAGGCAGGACGACTGCACTTCTCCACCTCACTGGCCGATTGCCTCGACCAAGTGGAAATCATTTTCAGCGCCGTAGGTACCCCTCCCGATGAAGACGGCAGTGCCGACCTGAAATATGTGCTCGAAGTGGCCAGAACCATCGGACGACACATGAACCAGTACAAGCTGGTGGTGACCAAGAGCACCGTGCCCGTAGGTACCGCCAAGAAGGTGAAGGCAGCCATCCAGGAGGAACTGGACAAGCGGGGAGTGGACATTGAGTTCGACGTAGCCTCCAATCCGGAGTTCCTGAAGGAAGGAAACGCCATAGACGACTTCATGAGTCCCGACCGCGTGGTGGTGGGAGTGGAGTCGGAACGGGCCCGCAAGCTGATGACGAAGCTCTACAAGCCATTCATGCTGGTGAACTTCCGCGTGATATTCATGGACATCCCATCGGCCGAAATGACCAAATATGCAGCCAACTCCATGCTGGCCACTCGCATCAGCTTCATGAACGACATAGCCAACCTGTGCGAGCTGGTAGGCGCTGATGTAAATATGGTACGCGATGGGATTGGCTCGGACAGCCGCATCGGTCGCAAGTTCCTCTATGCCGGCTGCGGATACGGTGGCAGCTGCTTCCCCAAGGACGTGAAGGCACTGATAAAGACAGCCGAACAGAACGGCTACGACATGAAGGTGCTGAAAGCCGTGGAGGAGGTGAACGAATGTCAGAAAAGCATCCTCTTCGACAAGCTGTACAAGCACTTCGAAGGCGACCTGAAAGGCAAGACCATCGCTTTGTGGGGACTGGCCTTCAAGCCGGGAACGGACGACATGCGCGAAGCTCCGTCACTCGTACTGATTGAACGACTGAAGGCTGCGGGATGCAACGTACGGGCTTTCGACCCGGTAGCCATCGGCGAAGCCAAACGACGCATCGGAGACAGCATCTATTATGCCAACGACATCTACGATGCATTGAACGAAGCGGATGCCTTGATGCTGGTGACTGAATGGAAGGAATTCCGCATGCCCAACTGGAGCATCATCCGCAAGGCCATGAACCATCCGGTCATCATCGACGGACGAAACATCTTCGACAGTCACGACCTGACCGAGCAGGGTTTCACCTATTATTGTATAGGAAGATAAAGGAAGTCTAATTACTAAAACAAAACAGATATGAAGAAACTATTCACCCTGGCAATGCTGTTGGTAGTAGCCATAGCAGCCAATGCACAGACCAAGAAAGTGTCCATCCTCGGAGACTCGTATTCAACCTTCAAAGGGTACATCCCTGAAAACTATGCACCTTTCTATCCCGACGGCAACAACGACGTGAAGGAGGTGGAACAGATGTGGTGGAGCCTCTACATCCAGGCCAAGGGTTATCAGTTGGAAAAGAACGACTCATGGGGCGGAACTACCATCTGTGGTACCGGTTATATGGGTATGGACTCTTCGCGTTCGTCCTTCATTGCACGTGTTGACTCATTGGGTTCACCGGACATCATCTTCGTATTCGGAGGTACCAACGATGCCTGGGCACAATCACCTATCGGCGAATACCAATATGCGGACTGGACCAAGGAAGACTGCAAGAGCTATCGTCCTGCGTTGGCTTGCTTGCTGGATACCCTGCAGAAGCGTTATCCGAAGGCTGAGCTTTATGCCATCCTGAACTCCGAGCTGAGAGAGGAAATCAACGAATCGACTCGCGAAGTGTGCAAGCACTACAACGTGCAACTGATTGAGCTTCACGACATTGAAAAGCAGAATGGTCACCCTTCCATCAGTGGTATGAAGAGCATCAGCGACCAGTTGCTGGAAGCCATCAAGTAAAAGTAGGATAGGGTAGCCAGCCCTTCCGCATAAACGAATGTGGATGTGTAGAAATACGCATCCACTTTTTTTAGGCACGGATTGCACGGATTAACACGGTTTTTAGTATATGTGACCAGTGGGTGTTATCGAGATGCTTCGTCACTACGTTCCTCTGCATGACAATGCGTGTGGTTCCTTATAAGTAAAATGGTAAGGTGCGGAGTTGTGCCTAGGTGCAGTTGCGTCAGTGAGGGTTTGGCTGCAACGAATCAATTCAGATACGACTGCAACGATGCAGCATCGATATCCTTCGCTACAATCACCCCATTCTTGTCCAACAAGTAATTCTTGAAGCCCTTGTGCAGACGATAAGTACGATAAAGGTCTGAACGAGTACCGTTCAATTCGACGAAACAGTTGGGAGTGGAAATACGGTCCTTGCGGATGGTTTCATTGAAAACAGACTTGAATTCATCGAACGAAACCGAGACCATCTTGACTTGTTCATGCTGGCTGGCCGCATGGCTAAGGGCCACATTCTGCATACGGGAAGGAGCATCATAGCTTGCCCAGAAACTGAGCAGCACGTAGTTACCTTGTAAATCCTCCAATTCCATCAATTGTTTTTCACCGCAGATGGTAAAACCGGGAGCCTTGTCGCCGATGGTAAGGCCTTCTGACGGGGTATCTTTCCCGATAAATGAGAAAGAGATGAAAGACGCTGTCACCAAGACAGCCATAATTCCTTTTACGTTATTCAGCATCTAAACTGATTTTGGTTCATACTTTCCAGGACTGCAACGGCAGTGATTTCCGCCTGGAATATCCTTCACATCTGCCCCTAAAGGGCAAGGTTGTCTTTTGAAATCCGGTGCAAAAGTACGCATTATTCACCAATCAGCCAAGATAAATGCTCTTAAAATATGTTTTACGACATAAATTTTAAGGTTTTATCCGAAAATAGGGGAAGGTTATATAGGTAATTAAGGATTTATTTACGTACTTTTGCAAAGGAATTATTTGGTTTAAGTAGTCAAAGTAGTCAAAGTAGTCAAAGTAGTTAAAGGAGATAAAAGTAGTTAAAGGAGATAAAAGGAGATAAAGGCCCATACATTTTGTATAGGTATTCATCAACAAGACTATTGGCCTTTAACTCCCTGTCCGAAGGACGAGCGAAGCGATAACTCCCTTTAACTCCTTTAACTACACATAAAAATATAACAATGGATACAAATTCGGAACTCATTCTTATTCGGATTACAGGGGTTGACCGTCCGGGCTTGACAGCTTCCATTACGGAAACCCTCTCACATTACGATGTAACCATTCTGGATATCGGTCAGGCCGACATCCACAGTACCTTGTCATTGGGGATTCTCTTCAAGAGCCAGGAAAAGTATTCGGGAAACATCATGAAGGAACTGCTGTTCCAGGCATCCGAACTGGGCATCAACATCCGATTCTACCCCGTTTCGGTAGAGGAATACGAAGAATGGGTGAACATGCAGGGCAAGAACCGCTACATCCTGACCTTGTTGGGAAGAAAGCTGTCGGCCAAGCAGATTGCAGCTGTGACACGGGTGGTGGCCAACCAAGGGCTGAACATTGATGCCATCAAGCGTCTGACCGGTCGTGTGCCATTGGATGAACAGAAGGCCAGTGTACGTTCGTGCATCGAGTTGTCCATGCGTGGTACTCCGAAGCACCGCGAACAGATGCAGGCCGAAATGATGCGTCTGAGCAGCGAACTGGGGATGGACTTCTCCTTGCAGCTGGACAGCATGTACCGTCGTATGCGTCGACTGATATGCTTCGACATGGACTCCACACTGATTCAAACGGAATGTATCGACGAACTGGCTGAACGTGCGGGAGTGGGCGAGCAGGTGAGAGAAATCACCGAACGTGCCATGCGTGGAGAAATCGATTTCAAGGAAAGTTTCACACAACGGGTGGCTCTGTTGAAGGGACTCGACGTCAGCGTGATGAAGGACATAGCCGAGAACCTACCCATCACCGAAGGGGTGGAACGCCTCATGTTTGTACTGAAACGCTACGGATACAAGATAGCCATCCTCTCCGGGGGATTCACCTATTTCGGCGAATACCTACAACAACGTTTCGGCATCGACTATGTATATGCCAACGAACTGGAGATTGAGGACGGCAAACTGACCGGACGTTACGTGGGCGATGTGGTGGACGGAAAGCGAAAGGCCGAACTGCTGAAGCTGATAGCCCAGGTGGAGAAGGTGGACATCGCACAGACCATTGCCGTAGGCGACGGAGCCAACGACCTGCCTATGCTGTCGGAAGCGGGATTGGGCATTGCCTTCCATGCCAAGCCGAAGGTGGTGGCCAACGCCAAGCAGTCCATCAACACCATCGGACTGGATGGGGTGCTTTATTTCCTGGGATTCAAGGATTCGTATTTGGAAGAACGCGGAAAGCTATAATATTAAGGTATTAGCATGAATTTTTCAGAACTGAACTTAGAAGAGAGTGTATTGCAGGCATTGGATGCCATGAACTTTGTAGAGTGTACTCCGGTGCAGGAGCATACGATACCTGTCATATTGGAAGGAAGGGACTTGATTGGTGTAGCACAAACCGGTACGGGCAAGACAGCAGCCTACCTGCTTCCGGTGCTCAACCAGCTGAGCAAAGGGGGATACCCTGCCGATGCCATCAACTGCATCATCATGTCGCCCACCCGTGAACTGGCCCAACAGATTGACCAGCAGATGGAAGGGTTCTCCTATTTCATGCCGGCATCGAGCGTGGCCGTCTATGGAGGAAATGATGGAATACGCTTCGAACAGGAGAAACGAGGCATGACCTTGGGAGCGGATGTGGTGATTGCCACTCCAGGACGACTCATCAGCCACCTGAGCCTGGGATATGTCGATTTGTCCAAGGTGTCCTTCTTCATTCTCGACGAAGCCGACCGCATGCTCGACATGGGCTTCTACGACGACATCATGCAGATTGTGAAGTACTTACCGAAAGAACGCCAGACCATCATGTTCTCAGCTACCATGCCCGCCAAGATACAGCAGCTGGCCAATACGATATTGAACAACCCGGTTGAAGTGAAGCTGGCGGTATCGAAACCGGCTGACAAGATTATCCAAACGGCTTATGTGTGCTATGAGAACCAGAAACTGGGCATTGTACGTTCCTTATTCAGCGAACATCCGGCCGAGCGTGTCATCATCTTCGCTTCGTCAAAACTGAAGGTGAAGGAGGTGACTCAAGCTTTCCGGCGGATGAACCTGAATGTGGGAGAGATGCATTCAGACTTGGAGCAGTCACAGCGTGACCAGATGATGCATGAGTTCAAGAGCGGACGAATCAATATCCTGGTAGCAACGGACATCGTATCGCGTGGGATTGACATTGACGACATCCGTCTGGTCATCAACTACGATGTACCCAATGACTGTGAGGACTACGTACACCGCATCGGACGTACGGCCCGTGCCAACAACGACGGTTGCGCCATCACGTTTGTCAGCGAGAAGGAGCAGACACGCTTCAAGGCCATTGAGGATTTCCTCGAAAAGACCATCTACAAGATTCCCGTACCCGAAGTATTGGGTGAAGCACCGGAATACAATCCCAAGTCAGCGTCGGACGGCAAACGGAAGTTCCATGACAAGGGCAACCGGAATCATGTCAAAGGGAATGGAAACGGACGAAGGAACCATCCTAAACGCAGAAGAAATGAACCAAGAAAGAGCGAATAATTCGCTCTTTTTCTGTTTATCAACGTAGGTATTCCAGAGAGATGCATCCTGTAGGGACAAGGAAGATAAAGGGAGATAAAGGCCAAATGTAGGGACAGGGCGTGCCCTGTCCTTTAATCGCATTGGTTGAGTTGGTGTTGAGGACAAGGTACGCCTTGTCCCTACAAGTCATAAACTTTGTCATCCAGAGCGTAGCGAAGGATCTCGGTAACATCCACTTTATGATAACGAGATGCTTCGTCACTACATTCCTCTGTAAAGAACAAAGTCGATGTTTTAACGCCCTCCCCCCTTCGGGGTACTCCCTCTAGAAGAGGGAGAGCTTTAGTTACCTTTCCAAATGGTAGAATGGTCGGAAGAACCCCGTGCCTAGGTGTAGTTGCGTGAGTGAGGGTTTTGCCAGGAGTGAGTAAGGAACTTGCTGTTTGAGCCTTTGAAGAAGGCGAGTTTAAGTTCCGGTCACTAATGGCTTTACCCGAATAGCAACGGAGCCGTAGCACTTGATCTTTCTTTTGTTACCTTTTCTTTGTATCAAAGACAAAGAAAAGTAAAGACCTTAAGTGGATGTTAACTAGATGCTTCCTCCCTTCGGTCGTCTGGATGACAATAAATGTATAATGGTAAGGAGTGGGGTTGTGCCTAGGTGCAGTTGCGTCAGTGAGGTTTTTTTCTTTTGTTACCTTTTCTTTGTATCAAAGACAAAGAAAAGTAAAGACCATCATTTCGGAGCCTTCCGATACAAATAAACCGCAATCACCGTATAAAGCAGATTCGGAATCCATACCGCTACAATGGGAGGCGTGTTCCCATTGACAGCAAAGGTGGCCGAAACCGTCTGGAAGAGAATGTACGAGAAACTCAACGCCAACCCGATGCCCAAATAAAGCCCCATACCACCTTTTACCTTACGTGACGACAGAGAAACCCCAATCGTCGTAAGGATGAACGCAGCAAACGACATGGCGATGCGCTGGTGATACTCAATTTCAAACTCCTTGATGTTGGCAAATCCACGCTGTTTTTGCTTGGAGATGTACTCACTCAGTTCCGGACTGGTCATGGTCTGCTGCTGACCTTTCATGATCAGGAAGTCCTGAGGTTCCATCTTGATGATGGTATCGAGGCGTTCCCCTTTGGTAATGGTCTCACGCATGCCGTTCAGCTCACGGATGATGTAGTTCTTCACCGTCCAATGATGGACGTTAGTAGTGTCGTAAGTGGCACTACGAGCCGTCAGTCGGGACACCAGTTTCTTATCGACAAACTTGTCCAACGAGAAGCGGTAAGCCGTCTTGTTATAGTTCTCATAACGTTCCATGTAGGCAATCACACCGCTGTCCACTTCCAGCTGCACATTACGGACATATTCCTGTTTCTTTTTCTTCTTGTACTGGTCCTCAAAGTTCAGACGGGTGATGTTGCCTTCAGGAATCACATAAGCTCCCAAACCATAGGTGACCAAGGCAATGATGGCTGCCGAAATCATGTAGGGACGCATCATGCGCTTGAAGCTCATCCCCGTCGAGAACATGGCGATGATTTCCGAGTTTTCGGCCAGTTTGGAGGTGAAGAAGATAACGGCAATGAACACGAACAGCGGACTGAACAGGTTCGAGAAATAGGGGATGAAGTTCATGTAATAATCGAACACAATGGCACTGACAGGAGCCTTGTTGGTGACGAACTTGTCGATGTTCTCGTTGATGTCAAACACCACCGCAATACTGATAATCAGTGCGATGGCAAAGAAATAGGTACCCAGGAACTTCTTGATGATGTACCAATCCAGTTTCATGACCCATTTGTCCGCACCTATCTTCTTACAGAATTCAGCTATCCGAGTCTTGACCAACGAGTATCTTTCCTTTATCTTCTTAAACCAGTTCTTCATCTTTCCTCTGTTATAATCTTGTCGACAAGCGTTTTACCATCATAGCCTTCCAGGTGGCAAAATCACCGCTTATAATGTGCTTACGAGCCTCTTTCACCAGCCACAGATAAAATGCGAGGTTGTGGATGGAGGCAATCTGCAAGGCCAACAGTTCCTGTGCATGGAAGAGATGGCGCAAGTAAGCTTTCGTATACAGGGTATCCACATACGACGCACCATCGGCTTCAATAGGCGAGAAATCCTTCTCCCATTTCTTGTTGCGCATGTTGATGATACCATCCTTTGTAAACAGCATGCCGTTACGTCCATTACGGGTGGGCATCACACAGTCAAACATATCCACACCGCGTTCGATGCCTTCCAGGATATTGACCGGAGTACCGACACCCATCAGATAGCGTGGCTTGTCCTTCGGAAGGATTTCATTCACCACTTCAATCATCTCATACATCTTGTCGGTCGGTTCGCCGACTGCCAGTCCGCCAATGGCATTCCCGTCCGCATTCTTCGAAGCGATGAACTCAGCCGAACGCTTGCGAAGCTCGGGATAGATACATCCCTGTACAATGGGGAAGAGGGACTGGTTGTATCCGTACTTCGGCTCGGTTTCATTGAAGCGCTTGAAACAGCGGTCCAGCCAGCGATGAGTCAGCTCCATGGACTTCTTGGCATATTGGAAATCGGCCGTTCCGGGTGTACACTCGTCGAAGGCCATCATGATGTCGGCTCCAATGGTACGCTCAATGTCCATCACCCCCTCGGGAGTGAACAGATGCTTCGAACCGTCAATGTGCGAACGGAATTCCACACCTTCTTCCTTCATCTTGCGGATGCCCGACAAGGAAAACACCTGAAAACCTCCACTGTCGGTCAGCATAGGGCGGTCGAATCCGTTGAACTTATGCAATCCGCCTGCCTGTTCGATGACATCCAGTCCCGGTCTCAAATACAAGTGGTAAGTGTTACCCAAAATGATTTGAGCCTTGATGTCCTCCTTCAGTTCGTGTACATGCACGCCTTTCACGGTGCCCAACGTACCTACCGGCATGAAGATGGGAGTTTCAATCTGTCCGTGGTCGGTCGTTATCAATCCGGCACGGGCATTGGTCTTGTCGTCTGTATATTGAAGTTCAAAAGTCATATTATTTCGTATTCGTTTCGCTACAGAAGTCGATGGCTCCTTTCACCTTCTCATCGGTCAGTGCCAAGGCCAGTACCTCCTTGATGTCATTCACATAGTGGAAATTGAGTCCTGTCAGATACATCGGCTGGATGTCTTCAATGTTCTTCCGGTTTTCTTCGCAGAGGATGATGTCCTTGATACCGGCACGCTTGGCTGCCAATATCTTTTCCTTGATACCGCCTACCGGCAATACCTTTCCTCGCAAGGTGATTTCACCGGTCATGGCCAGATTGGGCTTCACCTTACGCTGGGTGAGGGCAGAAGCCAACGAAGTGACCATGGTGATACCGGCCGACGGACCATCCTTGGGGATAGCGCCTTCGGGCACATGGACATGGATGTTCCAGTTCTCAAAGATACCTTCCGGCAAATCCAGCAGCAAGGTGTGTGCCTTCAGGTATTCCAAGGCCAGCATAGCCGATTCCTTCATCACATCCCCCAAGTTACCGGTCAGGGTCAGTTTGCCCCCTTTGCCCTTACTCAAGCTGGTTTCGACGAAGAGGATTTCACCGCCCACGGCTGTCCATGCCAGTCCTGTCACCACTCCGGCATAGTCATTGCCCTGATACTTGTCACGCGAGTATTCAGGTACACCCAAGTAGTGGCTGACATCTGCCGGCTTGATGGTAAAGACAGTTTGTTCACTGCCACGGGCAATGTCCAGGGCTATCTTACGCATCACCTTGTTGATTTTCTTTTCCAATTCACGCACACCGCTTTCACGGGTATGGTTTTCGATGATGTATTCCAAGGCTGCCTTGGATATCTTGACGTTTTCCTTCTTCAAACCGTTGTTCTTCAGTTCCTTGGGGACAAGATGACGACGGGCAATCTCTATCTTTTCTTCCGTAATGTATCCGCTTACCTCAATCAGCTCCATACGGTCGAGCAACGCAGGAGGGATGGTGCCCAGGTTGTTGGCGGTCGCAATGAACATCACCTTCGACAAGTCATAATCTACATCCAGATAATTGTCATGGAACGTGTTGTTCTGTTCCGGGTCCAGCACTTCGAGCATCGCTGAAGAAGGGTCTCCACGATGGTCGCTGCCCAATTTGTCTATCTCGTCGAGTATGATGACCGGATTGGAGGAACCCGCCTTGCTCAGGCTCTTGATGATACGGCCGGGCATAGCACCGATGTAGGTCTTGCGATGACCGCGAATTTCGGCTTCATCGTGTACACCACCCAACGACATACGCACATATTTACGCTTCAAGGCAGCAGCGATGGAGCGTCCCAACGAAGTCTTGCCGACTCCCGGAGGACCATACAGACAGATGATGGGCGACTTCATGTCGTCCTTCAACTTCAATACGGCCAAGTGTTCCAGAATACGTTCCTTGACCTTTTCCAGTCCATAATGGTCTTTATCAAGCACCTTTTCGGCGTTTTGAATGTCCAGATTGTCAGCGGTGTAGACACCCCATGGCAATCCAAGGAGAGTCTGCAAGTAGCTCAACTGTACATTGTAATCAGGCGATTGCGGATTGATGCGTTCCAGTTTGTCCACTTCCTTTTCAAACAGTTCAGCCACTTCGTCCGGCCACTTCTTCTGATAACCCTTGTTACGCAGTTCGGCTATTTCGTCGTCCTGTCCGTTACCCAACTCATCCTGAATATTCTTCATCTGCTGATGCAGAAAGTATTCACGCTGTTGGCGGTCAATGTCTTCACGCGTACGCTGTTGGATGTTCTGTTTCAGTTCAGCCAGTTTCAGTTCCTGACTCAACAGCTTGATCAACAGATACATCCGTTCGCTGAGATTGTTGCATCTCAGCAGTTTGATCTTCTGGTCAATCGGGAAGGGGAAATTGGTACAGATGAAGTTGACCATCAGGTCACCATCCTGCCCACTCTTCAGGTACAGAAGCATATCCTGTCCCATCTTGTCCGACAATTCCACCAGCTTCTTGGCCAGTTCCCGACAAGTATCCAACAATACCTTGTATTCATCCGTCTTCTCGTCAACCGGCATCTCTTCCCATTTTTCGACGATTCCTTTCAAATAAGGACGCTTACGGGTGATGCTGATGAGATTGACACGATCCATGTATGCCTGTAGGATGACGGTAGGAGGGGTGTTCGGCATCTCAAAGATACGCAACACCTGAGCCAATGTACACGTACTGTACAGGTCGCTGATGTCCGGATTCTCCATATCGGGTACCATCTGGGTGGCTATCACAATCGGTCGACCTTTCTCGTAGGCTTCCTTCACCAGCTTCAAGCTGCTGTCGCGGGATACCAGGATAGGCACTACCACTTGAGGGAACAAGACCATATTCCGCAAGGGGAGTACGGGCAATTCTTCCTCAAAGTTCACGGGTTTCACCTTTCCGATAGGGTCGGCCTGAATCTCAGCCAATACAGAAAAGCCTCCGGTTTC
This sequence comes from Bacteroidaceae bacterium, assembly GCA_017503235.1. Taxonomy (GTDB): domain Bacteria; phylum Bacteroidota; class Bacteroidia; order Bacteroidales; family Bacteroidaceae; genus Phocaeicola. Next base: position 30,730 of record JAFVTL010000120.1, read on the forward strand.
CGATTCAGAGGAGTTGTATATGTCTTCAAATTTCTTCTTTTTGCTCATAGTTTCTGCATTAGTCCATAGATTGGACAAGTTATAACAAATAGGGTACAAAGGTAATGATTCCTTGTCGAATAAGGAAAAATACTTTCCACCAAAAACAAACGAAACGTCAAATATTCCTAATATTTCCCGAGTTTTAAGGATAAAAGTGTATTTTTGGAAACTTAAAACCGAAACGACATGCCGAATCCGTTCTTTTCTTTCAAGAAATTCACCATACACCACGACCGCTGCGCCATGAAGGTAGGAACCGACGGGGTACTGCTGGGAGCGTGGACAGACGTTGCCCACTCAAAGCATTTGCTCGACATCGGCAGTGGTACCGGACTCGTTGCCCTGATGTTGGCACAACGCTGCTCGGGAGAGATAACGGGCATCGAAATTGACAAGGAAGCGGTGGAGCAATCGCGCGAGAATGTAGCCGCTTCTCCTTGGAAAGAACGGATTGAAATCCTTTGGCAGGATGTGCGTCAATACACGCCCAATGACCTGTATGACACCATTGTATCCAATCCTCCTTACTTTGTGGATTCATTGAAATGTCCTGATGGACAACGGAATACAGCTCGTCATTCGGATACGCTCAATGCGGAGCAACTCATCGAAAAAGCAGCATCCCTTCTTCACCCGTCCGGCCGCTTTTCTGTAATTATTCCCTCCGACCTTTGCGAACGTTTCATCCAAACGGCCGCCTCCTACGGACTCCACCCTTCTCGCCACACGCAGGTCATCACGCGTCCATCCTTGCCGCCCAAGCGTTCTTTACTGGAGTTCCGAAAGAAAATCACCGCTTGCGCCACCGACGAACTGCTCATCGAACTGGACCGACACGTCTATAGCGAAGCATACATTGCGCTCACCAAAGACTTTTATTTGAAAATGTAAAGATCAACCTAAATTGAAGCATAACAGATATGAAAAAACGTGTGGATTATCAGCTTAACAATCGCCGTGAGCAATTGGAACAACGAAGACATTTACGTTCCAACGGAACACCTGCTGAAGCCGCCATGTGGAAACTATTAAAAAACAAGAAAATAATGGGGTTGCAATGGAGACGACAATTTAGCGTGGGCTCCTATATACTTGATTTTTATTGTCCTTCTCTACATTTATGTATCGAACTTGATGGTGAGCCCCACTATACACCCGAAGGTGCCGAACAGGACAAGACACGAACAGAATGGTTATTGAATGAGTATGGAATCCATATTCTTCGGCTTGAGAATCACTTAGTGTTCGATTATCCACAGAGTGTCATTGCTGAAATAGAATTAACTATCAACGAGTTGCAGCATTTAAACTCCCTCCCTCCTTCGGAGTACTCCCTCTAAAACAGAGGGAGAGCTTTTAGTTAGCAAGAGTAATTTAGACTCCTCCTCTGTTTTAGCGAACGAAGCCTTTAGAGAATGGACTAAATGTCCATTCGTGCTGAGAGAGGGGAGCATAGTGCTCTATGCGACGGAGTATGAGGGGGACCACGAAGTGGTGGAGGCGTTTAAACATTAGCTACTGATTCTATAATTTACTCCATCGAATAGTCATGCCAAACAGAGATTATCTTCAAATTGTGTAAAATAGCAACGGAACCGTAGAACTTGATCTTTAACTCCCTTTGGTCGTTCAAAACCTCTTTTAGATTTTCAACACTAAGGTATAGTCTTTTGTTACCTTTTCTTTGCATCAAGGCAAAGAAAAGTAAATACCTTAAGTGGGTGTTACCGAGATCCTTCGCTTCGCTCTGGATGACAAAGGGGAGGGGATATTACTAAATGGTGGAAAAGTTTGTGCCTAGGTGTAGTTGCGTGAGTGAGGGTTTTGCCAGGAGTGAGTAAGGAACTTGCTGTTTGAGCCTTTGGAGAAGGCGAGTTTAAGTTCCGGTCACTAATGGCTTTACCCGAATAGCAACGGAACCGTAGCACTTGATTTTTCTTTTGTTACCTTTTCTTTGCATCAAGGCAAAGAAAAGTAAATATTCAATCTTTATTCGAAAGCTTGCGGAGCAAAGTGCGGTTCAACTCAAACAAATGACTCTGACGTTTGGCGATGAATTCTTCGCCTTTGGGCTTCAACCCACTGAAATACTCAGAAATCTGTTGCAACAGATTCAGCGATTCCCCCTTCACCTTTTCATCCGACGCCACCACATACAATCCCTGCGGAATAATTTCCACCTCCAGATTCTCATCCGCCATCACCGGGTCACCATCATAATGCAACACACCCGGTTTCGCACGATGAATCTTGATTTTCCGTGCACGGAACGTCTTGATACGGCTGTTCTGGTCGAGAGTCTTGTTGAACAGCTGGAAGGAGAGGGAAGGCACATCGAGCACCGTAAAAGGTTCCATAATCGTTACATCCATCAAACCATCCGTCAGCGAAGCCTGAGGAGTGATATAGGCATTGTTCCCATACTGTGAAGCATTCCCACAAGCTATCAGGAAGGCATTATATCGCTGGGTGCCTTCTTCATTTTCTATCTCGTAAGTCTCAGGTTTATACGTCAGACTTTCATGAAGTGTATTTTCCAAATATGTCAACAAACCACGCTTGCCCGAATCAGCAAACTTCAAGCTGACAAAAGCATCAAATCCCACCCCACAAGTACAGAAAAAAGGTAATCCGTTGATTTTTCCATAATCAATACAAAGCCTCTTACCGCTATTGAGCAGTTCTACAGCCGCCTTGGGTTCCATTGGAATACGCAAATGCCTTGCCAAGCCGTTGCCCGAACCGCAAGGAATGATACCCAAGGCTGTTTTTGAATGAACCAACGCCTTGGCTATTTCATTGATGGTACCGTCGCCACCGATAGCCACCACCATGTCCACCCCTTCATCGACCGCCTGTTTGGCTATCTCCGTAGCATGTCCGGCATACTTCGTCCTTACCAACTGATAGTCACAACGCTCCCTGTCCATCAATTGATGGATATACCTCAAAATGGCCCGTTTGCCTTGAGTGCCCGAAATGGGATTCATGACAAATACAATTCGTTTTTTGGATACAGCATTCGTTTCAGTCATACCGACAATAGGGTAGAGTGGTTGATTGTGAAAAGTGCAAATTTAATACATTTTAGTCAGAACGCCTACAAAACGAAAAAGTTTTGATAAAACAAATATTTTTTCGTCAAAAAAGGTATACGAATAGAGAGTTTTTACTATCTTTGCAGCCTGTTTATTGGTGAACCATGCCCTATAAGCAGAATGTATAGCTGACTAAAGATACATTAATATAATATGTAGCAATGCGAAAGCTACATTAAAAAATAGCATATGGGATTATTACAAGAAAAATTCAGCAAGTATAGAGTGCCTCAAGAATACATGGCCATGGGTGTATATCCCTATTTCCGTGAAATCGACAGTGCACAAGATACTGAAGTCATGATGGATGGCAAGAAGGTGCTGATGTTCGGTTCCAATTCATATATGGGCCTCACTTACGAACCTCGAATCGTGGAAGCAGCCATCAAAGCCACCCGCAAATATGGCACCGGATGCGCCGGTTCCCGCTTCTTGAACGGTACACTCGACCTTCACATCCAATTGGAACACGAACTCGCAGAATTCTTGGGCAAGGATGAATGTCTGGTTTTCCCGACAGGATTTACTGTAAACGAAGGAGTCATCCCGACATTGGTTGACCGCAAGGACTATATCATTTGTGATGACCGCGACCATGCCTCTATCGTTGACGGCCGTCGTCTTTCGTTTGCCACCCAATTGAAATACAAGCACAACGACATGGAATCTTTGGAAAAGGAACTCCAGAAATGTGCTCCCGAATCGGTGAAGCTGATTGTCGTTGACGGTGTATTCTCCATGGAAGGTGACTTGGCTCCATTGCCGGAAATCGTGAAATTGAAAGAAAAATACAATGCCAGCATCATGGTGGACGAAGCTCACGGCATGGGCGTGTTCGGTCGTCAGGGCCGTGGTGTTTGTAACCATTTCGGTGTAACCGACCAGGTGGATGTCATCATGGGTACTTTCTCCAAGTCCTTCGCATCACTCGGTGGTTTTGTTGCCGCCGACAAGGATACCATCAACTGGGTACGTCATACAGCCCGTTCCTACATCTTCCAGGCATCTTGTACACCCGCTTCTACAGCCGCTGCTCTCGAAGCATTGCACATCTTCCAGGAAGAGCCCGAACGTCAGGAAAATCTGTGGAAGATTACCAACTACGCTTTGGAAAGCTTCCGTCAGGCAGGCTTTGAAATAGGTGAGACCGAAAGTCCGATCATCCCGTTGTATGTGCGCGATGCTGAAAAGACTTTCATGGCTACCAAGATGGCATTCGATGAAGGTGTATTCATCAATCCGGTTATTCCACCGGCTTGCGCACCGCAAGACACTTTGCTTCGTTTCGCACTCATGGCTACTCACACCAAGGAACAAGTGGACATGGCCGTAGAAAAGCTGACCAAGATATTCAAGTCGTTGGAAGTTATTAAATAATGGATATTCTCCTTTAATAATTTAGGAAGAGGATGTGTTCGCACATCCTCTTTTTTTTGTGAAGTGCCACGACTCACACCACACCAGTAATCACGCATTGTCATGCAGAGGAACGTAGTGACGAAGCATCTTGTTATCATAAAGTGGATGTTACCGAGATCCTTCGCTACGCTCTGGATGACAAAGTTATGCCCCGTAGGGACAAGGCGTGCCTTGTCCTCATCACCAACTCATCCTTCGCAATTAAAGGACAGGGCACGCCCTGTCCCTACAGTATTAATTCTGCGTGCCATTGCGTCAGCATAAACAATTCATCCGCATGGCAAAATGAAAGATCCGCGGTCATCCGTATTATCTGCGTCATCTGTGTGCCATTGCATCAATCATAAATCAGAAATCATCCATCATAAATCAAAATATTTCACTACATTCGCAGAATCAATCATTTAGTTATAGAACTGTGGATAATTACGAAATCAAGCCTGCCGACAATGGACAGCCGTTAACCAAACAGATGATTTGGGAACGAAAGCTGCTCGACTTCTCACTGCGTAACAACCTGATCAATATCCGCTTCGGAAAACGGGTGCTACAACTCAACATCAAGCCCAGCGAACTGGAAGACCGCATTTACGACGGAGAAACCTTGCAATTGGATTGCGAAAACACCGCCTGTGATGCAGAATCCGAACTCCAGACAGCCTTGAAATTCATCTATCGTACCTCACGGACCGCTATGGAAGAGAACGGAGCCAATTCGCTGTTCTTGGCGCTCGGCACCCTCCAATGGTACGAAACACCCAAGAATGAGAAAGCACGACTGGCGCCTATCTTGCTATTGCCGGTAGAGATTATCCGCAAAGGAGGAAAAATCGGTTATGTCATACGAGGACGCGATGAAGACATCATTCTGAACATCACCCTCATAGAATTCCTCAAACAACAGTTCAAGATTGATATCAGTAACATGAACCCACTGCCCAAAGACGAGAAAGGGGTAGATGTACCCGCCGTCTTTGAGACCCTTCGCCAGCACATTGCCTCGCAGCAAGGATGGGAAGTACAGGAAAACTCCATGCTGGGCATTTTCTCTTTCAACAAGTTCGTGATGTGGAACGACATCCACACCAACGCCGACAAACTGAAGGAAAACGTCATCCTCGCCAGCTTGATGGAGAACCGAATCACCTGGGAGGACCAGACTCCCGATGCCGATGCCCGTCAGGCCGACAAGACCTGGGAACCTGCCCAGTTCTCCATACCCCTCGATGTGGACTCCTCACAACTGGAAGCCGTCATCGAATCGGGCGAAGGGAAAAGCTTTATCCTGCACGGTCCTCCGGGAACCGGTAAGTCACAGACCATCACCAACATGATAGCCAACGCCCTCTATCGGGGCAAGCGCGTCCTGTTTGTAGCCGAAAAGATGGCTGCCCTCCACGTGGTACAGAAAAGACTGACCCGCATCGGACTTGATCCATTCTGCCTGGAACTGCACTCCAACAAAGTGACCAAGACCCATTTCTTGTCGCAGATGCAACAAGCGCTGGATGCAATCCACATCCTGCCGCCTGAGGAATATGAAAACATTTCATCCCAGCTGTTCCAACGCCGTCAGGAACTCATCCGCTACATGGAAGCCCTCCACCGGCCACAAGCCAACGGCTATTCATTGTACGACTGCATCACCCGCTACCTGTCTATCGATGGAGAAGAAATGCCAGTCGAAGCATCCCAATTCACGTCCATTACCCGTGAACAGACTGCAGGCATCCGCGAAAAGTTGATGGAACTCGATACCATCTTCCAGATAAGCGGCCATCCTTCCCAACATCCGTTGGAAGGTCTGGAACCGCTCAACGCCACACAGGAAAGCACCCGTCAGTTGAAGGACACTTTGCAGCAGTTCCGCCAACAGTTGCAAGAACACGCCACCCTCCAGCATTTCACCTCACAGACAACGGAACTCCTTGAAAAGCAAGCAACTGACCATCCCGAATGGATGAACCGGCTGAAAACAGACAACGATACTTCTTGGATGCTAACCGAATTGAACAATCAATTGCAAAAGGAATGGGAGAGGCTGCAAGCCAAATGGTTCCTTCCCAAGTTCTTCGGCAAACGGAATTTCATCAAGCAATATCAGCAAAGACAGGAAAATGCCTCTCAAGCCCTGAACCGGACCTACACGCAATTGCAGGAAATGGCTCATATCCAACTTCCGGAAGACGGTTCGGTTACAGCCATCATCAGCGATATTGACCGCTGGTTGGAAAACCTACACTCACTCAGAGACTGGCACCAATGGTGTATCCGCAAGCATGCACTCGAAGAACAAGGCCTGTCACCGGTCATCAAGTACCTCATCGACAACCAACTGACCGCAAAACAGACCACAGACGCCTTCTTCAAGGGTCTCTACCACCAATGGGCCATGCAGACAGTCGATTCGGACGAATCCTTGCGGATGTTCAACGGACTCATCTTCGAAGAGCTCATCCAGAAATACAAACAGCTGACAGCCGATTTCCAGGAACTGACCAAGAAAGAATTGTACTGCCGACTGGCTTCGCGCATCCCGTCGCTGACCATCGAAGCGGCTGCAAGTTCCGAAATGGGAATCCTGAAACGCAACATCACCAACGGCGGACGTGGCACCTCCATCCGAAAGCTCATCGACCAGATACCGACTCTGCTGCCTAAATTGTGTCCATGTATGCTCATGAGCCCCATCTCGGTAGCCCAGTACATCGATCTTGACACCGACAAGTTCGACATCGTCATATTTGACGAAGCCTCGCAGATGCCTACCAGCGAAGCGGTAGGAGCCATTGCCCGAGGCAAGTCATTGATTGTAGTGGGCGATCCGAAGCAGATGCCGCCCACCAGTTTCTTCGCCTCCGTACAGGTCGATGAAGAAGAGGCGCAATACGACGATCTGGAAAGCATCCTCGACGACTGTATCGCCTTGTCCATCCCATCCCGTTATCTCACCTGGCACTACCGAAGCAAACACGAAAGTCTCATTGCCTTCAGCAACAGCGAATACTACGAAGGCAAGCTGCATACCTTCCCGTCGGTGGACGACCGCCTTTCCAAGGTCAGCCTCGTCAAAGTGGACGGCACCTACGACAAGGGTAAGTCACGCTGCAACCGGGAGGAAGCGGAAGCCATCGTCCATGAAATCATCCGTCGCCTTCAATCGGCCGAAGATGCCGGCAAGAGCATCGGTGTCGTATCGTTCAGCCAAGTGCAGCAACACCTCATCGAAGATATTCTGCTCGAAGAATTGGGCAAACATCCTGAATTGGAACAGAAAGCTTTCCAATGTGAAGAGCCTATCTTCGTCAAGAACTTGGAAAATGTACAGGGCGACGAACGCGACATCATCCTGTTCTCCATCGGATACGGCCCCGACGAAGAGGGACGGGTATCCATGAACTTCGGACCCTTGAACAACCAGGGAGGGGAACGCCGCTTGAATGTGGCCGTATCGCGTGCCCGCTATGAAATGATGATATTCTCCACCTTGCGGGCCGAACAGATTGACCTCCGGCGTTCACAGGCCAAGGGGGTAGAAGGACTGAAGAAGTTCCTCGAGTTCGCCGAAAAAGGGAACCGGGCACTTCCTGTCATCCCCAATGGAAGCGAGAACGAACAAAGCATTGTCAACCACATCGCCGAAGAACTGCGCCGACAGAACTTCGAGGTGGACACTTGGGTAGGACGCTCGTGCTTCAAGATTGACCTGGCCGTACTCCATCCGCAGCACCCCGAACAATACCTGTTGGGCATCCTCTGCGACGGCAAGAACTACTACGAAACCAAGACCACCCGCGACCGTGAAATCGTACAGCCCAACGTGCTCCGTTCGTTGGATTGGAACCTCATGCGCATCTGGTCGGTAGACTGGTTTGAGAACAAGGACAAGGTGATTGCCCGCATCCTCGAACGCCTCCAGCAGTTACTGAAAGGAGAGGAGGAGAGCGAAGCGGAAACCGCAGCCAAACCTACAATGACATTTAACGTAGCACAGGAAACTCCTGTAGTACAGAACAATAACCGCGAGAAAGAATATCAATTCGCACAACTACCTAAAGTAAAGGGAAACCCTACATTGGACAAAGCGTTGGCACAACCGTCTCGCATCCGCAAACAGCTGCAGGACATCCTCGAAGTGGAACAGCCGGCCACCCATAACCTGCTCTGCAAACGCATTGCCGAGTTGTGGGGCATCCGCGTATCCCCCCGTTTGCAGGCAGCGGTAGACGACGCATTGATAGGTTCCTACATCGACATGACGGACTCCGATGTACAGGCCTATTGGAGAACCAAGGAAGCTTCGTTGGATTATCCCTATTACCGGACCAACTCCAACCGCGATGTATCCGACATTCCTTTGATTGAAATCATGAACGCTGTGCGCTATGCGGTAGAGCAGCAAGTCTCCATCCCTCAGGCCGACCTCCTCCGTTCTGCCACCCGACTGTTAGGATTCGCCCGCAAAGGTGCCTCCATCGAGTCCCAAATCAGCCGTGCCATTCAAAAATTAATCTCCAACGGCGTCTTGGTGGAGAATGACGGAATCGTTACGAGTAGTGAAAAATGACACAACAAGTAAACAACCTGAAGGTTGAACAGATTTTCAGCGAACAAACAACCAATTAATGAAACAACCTGAAAGGTTGAACAGATTATTAGCCGGGGGCTTTCAAGCCCTCGGAATGAAAATAAAAGAGATATAATGTAAACAGTTCAGCCTTCAGGCTGGGGGTGGAGGAGGAAACAATCAATCATCATCCCACGGGTTTAAAAACCCGCGGCTAATACAGATTCAGTCTTACAGACTGTATGATAAATTGTATCAAAATCCGACAACTATCAAACTGTAATCCCAATCAAGTCAACATATAAATTAATTCCAGCCCCATCATTTATTTAAAAAAAAGGGGAGAATGCTTGCACATTTCAAAAGAAAGACCTACATTTGCATCGCTTTTGAAAAAACATCGATTCGGGATGTAGCGCAGTCCGGTTAGCGCACCTGCTTTGGGAGCAGGGGGTCCCAGGTTCGAATCCTGGTATCCCGACAGACAAATTTTTCATAACACATTTTTTAATTGGTTATTCGGGATGTAGCGCAGTCCGGTTAGCGCACCTGCTTTGGGAGCAGGGGGTCCCAGGTTCGAATCCTGGTATCCCGACAAGAATAGGATTTACGTGAGTAAGTCCTATTTTTGTTTCTATATTCAAATAATTATTCCATATAACCAACGAACTAACCGTTGCAAATACACATTACTTTTCTTAATGATCTAATGAATACTATTTACTTTCTCAGCCCAATCTAATTATCTTTATAAGTTTTTTTTATAAAATAATAGATTACATTGAAAAATTATTACTTTTGTAATATCAAAATAAATGGACAAGATATTTAAGTCCATATAAGTGACTTTTTAATTTACCAATTATTATATCATGAAAAAGACAACAATGTTTTCAATGGTGGCGATGCTGATGACAGCATGCAGCCAATCACCCGACCAGGAGCTGAAACTGAATGACCTGGAGTATTTCGAAAGACAAGGGGTGAATGTATTAGTGTACAGCAATGACTTTTCGGGTGGGTTCAATGACGAGAAGAACTCGGGGATTGAACTGATTCACCATGGAGTGAGAACTGCACAAGGGGGTGCGGTGAGACTGTCGAACACTCCGGAGCAATGGGACTTGGTACCGGCTTCGCCCATCAGAAAGGTGGACAAGGAGAATGGTTCCATCGAAGTGGGGCTGAGGTATGAAGATTATGATTTCGATTCGAGAGTAGTGGTGACTGCCAAGGGTAAGGCAGTGGAAATAGCTGTATATCTGGACAAGCCGGTGCCTGAGGAACTGGAAGGGGATGCGGGATTCAATCTGGAATTCTTGCCTTCCCAATATTGGAACAAGGCGTACGTGATGGATGGAAGATATAACCGATTCCCCAAATATGCCGTCAGTGGTACCATCACCCGTCCGAATTCGGAAAAGGTAAAGCAATTCAAGGGTTACAAGACTTATGACGACCGTGGTACAGACCGATTCATCGACCCGCTGCCATTGGAAACCGGCAAGTCGTTGTTGCTGGCTCCAGACGATCCGGAACGAATGGTGAAGATTACTGCTGAAGATGCTGAGCTGTCATTATACGACGGACGTATGCTGGCTCAGAACGGATGGTTTGTAGTGAGAAGTGTGCTGCCAACCGGACAGACCGGAAAGGTGCTGACTTGGACGGTTGAACCGAACGCCATCGAAAACTGGATCAGAAAACCGAACATCGGCTTCTCACAAATGGGTTACTTGCCTGACCAACCGAAGATTTCAGTGATTGAACTGGACAAGAAGGACCAGCCGGAAACGCAGGCTGCCGTATACCGCATTGATGAAAACGGCCAAGAATCAAAGGTTTTCACCGGAAAGATTGAGCCATGGGGAGACTACTTCAAGTATCATTATGTGAAGTTTGACTTTACGGCTTTGCAGGAACCGGGTATCTACTACATCCAATATGGTGACCACAAGACCAACAACTTCATCATCAGCAAGGATGTGTATGCCAACATGACGGATGCAACCAGCGATGTGTGGATTCCGATTCACATGAACCACATGTTCGTCAGTGACGCTTACCGTGTATGGCACGGAGAGCCGTTCAAGGAAGGTTACTTGCAGGCTCCACCGAGCACAGACCACTTTGACCTGCACGGACAAGGCCCGACCACTGACACGAAGTACAAACCTCTGGAACTGATTCCGGGACTGAATGTGGGCGGTTACTTCGACGCCGGTGACTTTGACATTGAAACAGGTTCGAACATCAACGTGGTGCAGAACTTCGTTTCCATCTGGGAAGTGTTCAAGCCGATGCGCGACAAGACCTTCGTAGACGAAAAGCAACGTTATGTGGAACTGCACAGACCGGACGGAACACCGGATATCCTGCAATTCATCGAACACGGTACATTGAACTTGGTGGCACAGGCCGAAAACATCGGACACATGTCGCAGACACTTTCCAACTCTGTATTGGACAACTATCACCACTTGGGTGACGCTGCTTCCATCACCGACGGATTGAGATACAACCCGAACCTCGGTCCTTATGAAAAATCGGCCGACGGTAAGTATAGCGGTGTGAAGGATGACATGTGGGCTTTCACCAGCCGTAATCCTTCCCTGGACTTGAGAGCTGCCAATATGTTCGCTGCTGCCAGCCATGCCTTGAAGGGATATAACGACGAACTTTCGGACCGTGCGCTGAAGCAGTCCAAGCGACTGATGAAGGAAGCGAATGACCTGTTGGCACAAAGAAAGGAAAGCAGCAACCGCAGAAGAAACAATGAAAATGACAATGCAGGTACCAACCTGCAGCTCTATGTGGCAACCGGCGAACAACCGTATCTGGACAAGTTCCAAGAACAAATCTGGCCATCGTTGGACCGCAACGTGAGCAACAACATCAAGACAGCCTTGGATGCCATCCCGCACATGGATGAAGCCTACAAGGAAAAACTCCGTCCGTATGTAGAAAAGTACAAGGAATATGTATTGAGTCTGGAAGAAGACAATCCTTACGGTATGCCTATCGGATTGGGTAACTGGGCCGGTGGTGGCGCGGTCACCGGATTTGGTACCGCATTGTGCTTTGCCAGCAAGTACTACCCGGAAATCATCGACAAGAGCCATGCTTTCAAGGTGGCTAACTGGTTGTTCGGATGTCATCCGTACCACAACTACTCCTTCGTGGCAGCAGTGGGTGCAGCTAGACCCAAGAATGTGTTCTACGGAAACAACCGTGCTGACTTCTCGGCCATACCGGGTAATATGGCTCCTGGATTGCTTTTCCGCAAGCCCGACCACTTTGAAAACTACGACGACTGGCCATTCTTGTGGGGACAGAACGAAGGTACCATTGCCGGCAATACAAGCTACTTGATTTTCGGTTCGGCCTTCAAGGACCTGGTAGAATAATCGCATTTATACCGCAATCGTATAGAAAAATGGATGTATCTGAACGGATGCATCCATTTTTTTACTATTTTTGCAGCAATTATAACTTAAATCCAAGAGAATTATGTTCAGAAGTCATACATGCGGCGAGTTGAGACTGGCCGATGCAGGAAAGACCGTGACACTGGCCGGATGGGTACAGCGCTCACGCAAGATGGGAGGGATGACCTTTGTAGACCTCCGCGACCGCTATGGTATCACACAGTTGGTGTTCAACACAGAAGTGAACGCTGAATTGTGCGAACAAGCCAACCACCTGGGACGCGAGTTCGTTATCCAAGTGAGCGGACAAGTGAACGAACGTTCCAACAAGAATTTGAATATCCCGACAGGAGAAATTGAAATCATCGCTTCGGAACTGAACGTGCTGAACAATGCACTGACTCCTCCGTTTACCATCGAAGACAATAGTGACGGCGGTGATGACATCCGTATGAAATACCGTTACTTGGACTTGCGCCGTAACCCGGTACGCGCCAATCTGGAATTGCGTCACCGCATGACCATGGAAGTACGCCGTTACCTCGACAGCAAGGGATTCCTCGAAATAGAAACTCCGATGTTGGTAGGTTCCACTCCGGAAGGTGCTCGTGACTTCGTGGTACCTTCACGTATGAACCCGGGACAATTCTACGCATTGCCACAATCTCCGCAGACTCTGAAACAGCTGTTGATGGTATCGGGCATGGACCGTTACTTCCAGATTGTGAAGTGTTTCCGCGATGAAGACCTCCGTGCCGACCGTCAACCGGAATTCACTCAGATAGACTGCGAAATGAGTTTCGTGGAACAGGAAGATGTCATCAGCCTGTTTGAAGGTATGGCCAAGCACCTGTTCAAGGAACTCCGTGGTGTGGAACTGACTGAACCGTTCATCCGTATGCCGTGGGCTGACGCCATGAAGTACTATGGTAGCGACAAGCCCGACTTGCGTTTTGGCATGAAGTTCGTGGAACTGATGGATATTCTGAAAGGCCATGGCTTCGGCGTGTTCGACAGTGCAGCCTACATCGGTGGTATCTGTGCAGAAGGTGCCGCAAGCTATACCCGCAAGCAGCTTGACCAGCTGACAGACTTCGTGAAGCGTCCTCAAATCGGTGCCAAGGGTATGGTTTATGCACGCGTGGAAGCTGACGGCAACGTGAAATCAAGCGTTGACAAGTTCTACACTCAAGAAGTGCTCCAACAGATGAAGGAAGCCTTCGGTGCGAAGCCGGGCGATTTGATTCTGATATTGAGCGGCGACGATGCCATGAAGACTCGCAAGCAATTGTGCGAACTGCGTCTGGAAATGGGACGTCAATTGGGATTGCGCGACAAGAACCAGTTTGCTTGTCTGTGGGTCGTAGACTTTCCGATGTTCGAATGGAGCGAAGAAGAAGGTCGTCTGATGGCCATGCACCATCCGTTCACTCATCCGAAGGACGAAGACATTCCTATGCTTGACACCAATCCGGCAGGTGTTCGTGCCGATGCCTACGACATGGTCATCAACGGGGTAGAAGTAGGTGGCGGTTCCATCCGTATCCACGATGCCCAGTTGCAGGCCAAGATGTTCGAAATATTGGGCTTCACTCCGGAAAAGGCTCAGGAACAGTTCGGCTTCCTGATGAATGCGTTCAAGTATGGTGCACCTCCTCACGGTGGTCTGGCATACGGTCTTGACCGTTGGGTATCCTTGTTTGCCGGTCTTGACAGTATCCGTGACTGCATTGCCTTCCCGAAGAACAACAGCGGACGCGACGTGATGCTGGA
>JAFVTL010000121.1 GCA_017503235.1 Bacteroidaceae bacterium
AGTCGGCAATGCGCTTCAAGGCATTGTACTTATCTTTGGCATGAACCATGTAGGCAATGTGGTTCACGTTCTTGGTTCCTTCGTTCTTCACGCCGATGGTGATTTCCTTCGCATTTTTCAGGTATTGCTTGGCGATGCGACTGATTTCGGCGCTCATGGTGGCCGAGAACATCAGTGTATTTCGGTCTTCGGGCACTTTTTCGAGGATGGCGTCGATGCTTTCGGTGAAGCCCATGTTCAGCATCTCGTCGGCTTCGTCCATCACCACGTTGATGATGTTGTCGAGCTTCGCCACTCCACGTTCCATGAGGTCGATGAGGCGTCCTGGAGTGGCCACGATGATGTGTACCCCCGTCTTGAGCATACGGATTTGGCTTTCGATGGACGAGCCGCCATATACGGGCAATACCTTCAGCCCATCGATGTATTTCGAGTAATCGTTCAAGTCGCCGGCTATCTGCAAACAGAGTTCGCGGGTAGGGCAGAGGATGAGTGCTTGAGGCACCCTATTTTTTACATCCGTCTTTTGTATGAGGGGCAAACCAAAGGCAGCCGTCTTTCCGGTGCCGGTTTGGGCGAGTGCCACCACGTCGTTTCCTTCGCCGAGCAGATAAGGAATCACTTCTTCTTGTACAGGCATGGGATTTTCGTATCCCATTTCTTCAATCGCGCGGCGTATTTCGGCAGAAACACCCAATTCTTCAAATGTCTTCATTCAATATTCTTTAATTCGGATGCAAAGATACGGAGAAACAATGGATTATACTAAATTTAGTGGTTACAACCGCCAAATTTGGTATGAATTTAGCTGTTTGGCTTCGAAAGTGTTTATTCTTCATCCTTAAATTCCAAAATATCCCCGGTTGGTGTATTTACTCTTTTTCCTTGGCAATCATCAGTGCGGCATTCACCACATCTTTCGGGTAGTCACAAAGCTCTAAAATCCGGATGGCATTTCCTTCTTTCACTACACCGGGCTTCAAAGTATAGTCGAAGGAAAGTTTGTTATCTGCTACGGTTTCGCAGAAATGATACAAGTCGTATTTATCCTTCAAGATCTCAGCCAGTTCGAGGTCGTGTGTAGAAGCAAGCACAATATTTCCGGCATCAGCCAGTTTGGAGAAGGTTGCGGCATTGATGGCGATACGCTCGGTGGTATTTGTTCCTTTGAATAGTTCATCAAAGATTAGCAGGCAATTTCCCGACTCTCCTTGTTGCAAGGCATTCTTGACATTTTCGGCTTCCTTGAAAAAGTAGCTTTTCCCTTCAAGAAGGTCGTCTTCCGTATGGATGACGGAATAGAGCTGGAAGGATAAATCCATTTCATACTGATGTGCGAAGCAAGTGTTCAACGCCTTTGCGGTTATCAGATTGATGGCAATGGTGCGGATAAAACTGGTCTTGCCTGACATGTTGGAGCCGGTTATCAATGCCGATTTAGCCGATAGCGACAAGTCATTTGCCACACATCCTTTGATGAGCGGATGATAAATGCCTTGTGTGTGCAAACCTTTTCTTGAAACGGATGCGGGATGACACCAATAGGGCAATTGCTCACGCAAAACAGATATGGAACATAGTACATCAAGCATTCCTACAAAGCGAAAAATATGGGCGATGTCTTCCTTCTTGTCTGACAAGGCGATGATGGAAGTGATGATGTTGAGGGAGGCCGTCAAAAAGAAAATGTTGAAGAACTCGGTAAAAAGATAGGCGAGTGCCGCTCCGTCGCCTTCTAATTTCAATCCAAAACGGAAGGTTTGGAGTTTTCGTTTTAATTGACTTAGGCGGGAAACAATCGGTGTAATTTCTTTATCTACTTCAAGGAACATACTGTCTTTCGTCAACTTTTCCGCCACTTGTAGGAGTCTGCTCAGTTGGGGAATGGAAAAGAAATATTTCAGTTGCTTGTTTTTCTCTCGGAAATGGATGATGCCATTGCCGATGTAGGACACAAGCAGGAGAAAGAAAGGCAGAGGGGAGGAAGGGAATATAAAGATTAAACCCGTAAAGAGTAAAGGTAACCAACGGCATACTTGCAGCATCATCAAATAGCGTGATGAGTATTCATGTTTGTCTTCTGCCATCAAACTTGCTATCGTGTATGCATCGGGATTGCCCAGTGGCTTTAATGTCTGTATGAGTTTTTGTCTTTCTTCCGGTTTTCTGGTGAGTGTTTGTATCCATATCTCGTGTATTTTCACTTCGGAAACCTTGTCTGTGCATAGCAGATGATACAAATGTTGTTTCCCTATGCAAGAAGTGGTGTAATCCAATCCTTCAAACAGGTCGTCTACATTCAAGTCCCTGCATACTTCTTCCGGGAGTATGGAATCTGGATGGATGTTGCTAATCCAATTGTGGTATGTACTTTTATCTGCTATGTTCATAATGCCTTGAGTTTATGTGAGTATTGTTTTGGGACACAACATACAATGAGGATACCAAGAACACCCACTAATGATAGAAATTTCTTCATTTTGATTTGCTCAATAGAATGGTTGTGATGATACCTGATAAAAGAGTCGCCAGAATGTCCTTATAATCGAATGTCAGTCCGATACATTCGTAAAGGATTAATCCCAAGCAAACGCCGGAAACATATACGATTGCCTTGTGTGTAAGTTTGGACGTCAAGGCCAAGCATAGAAAGGTGGAGGCTGGAACTCCTAAAAGGTTTGTGAAGGTATCTGCAAAATATAGGTCATTGATGTGATTGTCATAGATGAATGGTCTATATGTTAAATTCAATATAACACAAACAAGCACAAGACTGATGGAAATAATGAAAAACCGCACCCTATTCCGTTTGGTTAAACGGATAGGATGTGGTAATTTATAGTTATATTGAATCTTCATACAAAATGTATACGTTGAGGTTGTTATCATTCATCGCGATACTCTAAAATATCCCCCGGTTGGCAATCCAGTTCCTTGCAGATGGCTTCGAGGGTAGAGAAACGTACGGCTTTGGCTTTTCCTGTCTTCAAGATGGAGAGGTTGGCGGGGGTAAGGTCAATCTTCTCTGCCAGTTCGCCGAGCGAAATCTTCCGTTTCGCCATCATTACGTCTAAGTTTACTATAATAGGCATAACTAAGTTCTTTTTAAGTTAGATGGTCAGGTCCTGTTCTTCCTTGATTTTCACGGCCTTTTGTAAGATATATCCTATTTCAAGGACGAAGAATCCTATAAATATCAGGTATTTGTCTGGTGTTGTAAATAAACTGAATTGAACCGGTATATTGAACAGATAAAATAGAATGATAGGTGTACATCCACTTATCCACAATACGTGTCCAATGGCCTTCATTAAGTTGGCGTTGGCTTGAACAAATATCCGTTTTTGTCGCACGTTGTAGTTGATAATGACTAAAAGAATGGTGCATATCAGCATGGCTACACCATTATTTATAAGAGTTGTTAAAGTTAATATATCTGTACTTAGAGGACCTTTGTGCATAAGCAATGTTCCCAAGAAATACGTTAAGCAAAAGATGAATCCCCAAGTAATGGAATTACGAAATATATTCTCTTTCAATGCTTCTTTCTTCTTCGAAGCTCTTGTTTGAAAATCTGGTTTCTTCATATTTCTATCCTCCTTTTAAATGGTCAGGTCCTGTTCTTCCTTCATCTTGATGGCTTCTTGAAATACATATCCGATAGCGATGATGAAAAGACCTATAACCATCGAATCATGGTTATTAGAAGTATATTTAGAGTAATCCGGTAGAATCTCAACTATAATACAGCTTGTCAAAAGATCGGCAAAAGTTACAACTATTCCAATGCCTTTTATTAAGTTGGCATTGGCTTGGATGAATATACGTTTATGCTTCGCATTGTAATAGATAATGGAAATAAATACCGTGCATATCAGCAGACATATACCTTGCCCTATATTGTTAGTCAAGGTATAAATATTGGAATCAGGTCTGTAGAGATGGGAATAGATATTTAGAAAGTAACCAAAGCTATATATATATCCCAACATCATGACAATATTAAGTCTGGCTTTCACCTCATCCTTTTTCTTTTTTTCTCCTTCTTTTTCCATTTCATCTATCGTATCTTTCCATTTGCTTTTTCCCAGCCATTTCGACAAAAGATTCGCAAATCCCCAAATTATAGGGATTATACAGATTAATCCTATATAGAGTGGAATATTATATGTATTACGGATATAATGCACTAAGTATAAAAGGGGTATGATAAATAATATCGTCGCTATATTGGTAATCCAAGTAACCTTTTGGGAGGATGTAAACTTTTTCATGATTCTTCGATTTTAAATGGTTAAATCCTGTTCTTCCTTGATTTTGGTACCTATGGCAAATATTTCGGTCAGTAGAATGGTGACAATCATCGAAATCCAATCGAAATTTGTTAAGGCATTAGAGATTACCTCGTATCCGGGAAGATTGATTTGTGCGATTGCTGCTTGCTCTCTCAACCATTCCATCAGCACCAGAATGAGTTGGGTGGTAATTGCGCTATAGACAAACCAACGGATGCGGTGTACGTTTTTGTCTGTAAAAACTTGATTATTTGATACGGAGATAAGGAAACGTATCAAACTATAGAATCCATATATGATAGCGAATATTAAGGGGAGCATGCTCAATGCCAGAATGCTATGCCATGTGCTTGTCTCTACATAGGTAGTGATGCTGCTTATTTCGTAGGGGACTTCCATGTAGAAGTGCTTGTTTTCGACTTTTGCTCGATTGGTGTTGTCAATTTTTCGCACCTCTATTGGCTCATAGGCAATTTTAATGGGATTTTGGTATATGGAATCGTTTCTCATGTGAGTATCATGATTCCAACCTTCTGAGGCTCCTCTTTTGAATTCGCTAAACGTTCCTACAAAAGAGGCAATATATACGATTATCGCAATGATACCTAAAAAATTAATCTTTTTCATGATTCCTTGATTTTAAATGGTCAGTTCTTGTTCTTCTTTCAAACGATAGCCGTAGCGGAAGATTTCAGCGAGGATAAATAAGATAGCCCCAGCGGCAAACCAATAGTGAAGCTCAATATGAAAAGCTTCCCATGCTTCTTTATCATCTAATATTTGTCCGATGAAATGTATGAAGCCCGGTGCAAATAGAGCAGTTCCAATTCCATAGAGTATAAGATAGTTTTCTTTGATGAAAAACTTTTGTCTCCTGACATTATAGACGAATCTGCCTATTCCGATAACCATGATGATAAAGGCAAAAAGTTCTAGACCATACATCGTGGCAAAAGGGATGTTTCCTTCCTTTGTATAATCGAGGAAAGGATAGTATAGGTTTTCTATATTCGCACATACGATGACGAAAAGAAAAAAGAAGAAGACTTCGGTCATATGATTGAGTGAGACTAACTTTTTCATTGATTCCTTGATTTTAAATGGTCAGTTCTTGTTCTTCTTGCATTTTCAGACCGATGGCGAAGATCTCGGCCACGAGGAGCGAAACAAAGGCGAGTATCAAAGTGGGGTCGGCAAAGATGAATAGGATGGACGATTCGCAACCTTTCAGCATCACAACTTCTGAAAGCATATAATTGGTTCCTGCTATAGAGAAGAAATAGCAACCGAAGGTCACCAATAAAGCGAAGCCAAGC
>JAFVTL010000006.1 GCA_017503235.1 Bacteroidaceae bacterium
AATCAAGGTGATGGCTTTGTAACCTTGAGTTTGAACTATGAATCATTGAACGATAAGGAAATTATCGTGAGCCGTAGTGCGGCGACTACTCCCGAAAAGCAGTTGTATGATTTGCATTTCTATGTATTCGATGCGAAAGGTAACTTGACCGGTTATGAAGAAGTCCTGCCGACAGGCGATAACGATGTCATTGAAGAAGCTCAGCAGACAGAAAGTATTCATATCCGTACAAAGAGCGGTGAGTCTTACATCTATGCGGTGGCCAATATCAATGAAAGTACTACCTATTATCTTGATAATGCCGATTTGGCTTTACTGAATATTGACAAGGGGAATTCGGATGAAGCTTATCGTGCCAACATTGAAAACTCTTCATTGACTCGCGACAAGTTTCTGAGTATCCAGTTCAAGCGAATGTATGGGGATGAAAACAACCTCTTCTCGCCCGACCCGATGGGTAATGTATTTGTGATGTCGGGGTATGCCAATGATGGTAAATCGGTGACCATTCCGAACAGTAAAGATGGTAATGCATCCTTGCCAAGCGGGCAGAATCTTGTCAAGTTGTACCGCATTTTGGCCAAGAATACCATTAAGGTGGTGTCGGGAACGGCTAATGGTACTTTTACTCCGAAGTATTACCGTTTGTGTAATGTACCTGTTGGTGGAACTCTGATGCCGAAAGCCGGTATCGGTACTTCTGCTTATGGAGAGAACAATGTAACGACTGCCGATGTGGAATCCAGTTTCCGTTGGAACTTCGATGGTGATGATGAGATTACATTCTACTATCCAGAAAACTTGCAGAATGCCAAGAACGGCAACATTTCCCAATGGAAGGATCGTGAAAAGAACAGTTGGACTAATGGCACCAAGACATTTACCAATGCTGCCGACAAAGCTGCTTATATTGAGATTGTCGGAGAGTATGTGGATAATGACGGTAAGGTCTCTGCGAATGTAAGCTATACCATCCATTTCGGCGATTTCTCGTCTGCCAATACATTGAACGACTTCAATGTGATTCGTAATCACTCTTATAAATATAAGGTGACAGTTGATGGTGTGGAAGACATTAAGGTAGAAGCAAAGACTACAACTGGTGAGGACAACCCTTATGCTGAAGGTGTGATTGTGGATGCTGAAGGTGGGGTGCATTTTGATATCGATGCGCATTATGAAGCGCGAGTGATGTCATTCAAGAAAGAGACTATTCAGTCTTTGAAAGAATTGAATTCCGGTTATGTTCTGACCATAAAGACTCCTTTCGGTGAAACGGAGCAGACCGTATGTGTAAAGTCCAATGGCGTTTATAGCGTAGGTGGTGATAAGTTGTGTGATTTGAATAACGTAACCTCCCTTTTCAATAACGAAGCGGACTATAATTGGGTGAAATTTGTGAAGAATACGGATAATAATCGTATCGATGGCAGAGACAAATCCAAGAATATTTGTAAGTATCCAGGAGATGATAAAGCCTTGAATGTATTCCAATTGTTGGCTCAGATTTTTGATGAAAGTGCTTATACGGAAAATAATAATTCAGAAGTGTATTACACTTGCTTTATCGATGAATACTATTATGCCAACAAGTCTTGGCCGGAATATGTGGACAAAGACCCACGAATCATGTTGATTGCAAATGAATTGGACGTAAGTGCCGATGGAAAGAGTATTTATGCAAAGGTAGCCTATAGTATCTCGCAACGTTCCATCACTACGTTCTATACAACGGATTATATCTATCCGGAAACCGGCAAGTTGGTAAAGGCTTTCGGTACAGAAATCATTGATGAAGAAGAACTTAATAACATCAGGTTCAGTAATAATGATTATCATGGATTCAGCCGTCAGAGTGACTGGGATGCTTGGGGTGCTGCCAGTGAAGCCAATAGAGGCGGAGGATGGTATAATGAGTTGAGACACGCTGAGGGAAAACAACCTTTATATACTTCTGTGGCAAGAGCCTGTATGAGCCGAAATCGTGACTTGAACGGTAATAATAAGATTGATGAAAATGAAGTCAGATGGTATTTGGCGGGTGTTGACCAGTATCGTGCTCTTTTCTTTGGGCAAAATTCTTTGGCTCCGGATGCTTATTTGATAAAACGTTCTGAGTTGGAAGATATTGATAAGGAATATAAAAGAAGAGGAAATGATTGGGGAGGTGATTATATGGGTCATGAATATCGAGGCAGATACCATTATTTTACTTCTTCCGGAGGAGATAAGGCCTCATTTTGGCCGGAAGAAGGGCTGACCAATAATCCAATCAATCCTCAAGGTTGGCATAGTTCAGCTCAGTTGGTTCGTTGTATCCGAACTTTGCAGTCGGGTGGTGAAGGCTTGATGAACCCCGAACGATTCTATTCGTATACTGACAATACTTTTGAAATGGGCGGTATCAAGGCAACCCGTAATTATACGGAAGCACCTTTGGGAGGACATAATGAAATCCAGCCGACGAATAACCTGTTCAGCAGTTTTGTGGTTGCCAAGTATGACTTGGAGAATGGAAAACATTATCAGTTGGCCGATTTGACAAGCGGAGGCGCTGACCCGTGTCGGAATTATTTCAAACAGAACAATGTGAAGGGTACGGCTGAAGCCAATTACACTTGGAGAACTCCTAACCAGAAGGAGCTTGCGCTTATGGTTTCAAAGGTAACTGACATGGCTGACCATCGATATGGTACGCGAACCCGATTCTCCGGGGATGATGAACCGAATGGATATTGGAATTGGCACATTACGGACGGCTTTTGGACTGACAAGGGTAGCGGTGGCCGTATTAACGTAGGTTTGGGATATAATGAAAATGACGGGACAAGCACACTACGTGTCCGTTGTGTCCGAGATAAGAAATAAACATATATAACCAAGCGTTTAAAGAAATTGGTCTGTGAAGACCGATAATAGCGTAACTCAAAAATAAGCCAGAAGAAGAATAGTCTGTCATTGATAAAACTTGTCAATGGTGGGCTATTCTGAATTTATTTACCTACCTTTGTCAAAAATACTCAGCTATGTTGAAACGTGGATTATTTCTTTTCTTGCTGCTTGCTTTGGGTATGGAATCTTGCTCCGGCCAGCAGAAGACAGATGCAAAAGTGAATGCTACGGAGGAACCTGTACAAGAGGAACGGACTTTCCAATTGCCGGAAGTACCTTCCATGTTAGTTACACCGGAGGATAGGGCCATTTATGTGGTACAGCATTATTGGGATCATTTTGATTTCTCGGATACAGCCTATGTCCATTTACCCGATGTAACGGAGCAGGCGATGGTCAACTTCATGGATTTGATGTATCACATTCCTGCTTCAGAAATCGAGCCCGCTTTGAAAACCTTATACGGAAAGGCTGCTCCCCATGCACCGATGTTGTGGCATTTTTGGGAAACCATGTCGCGCTATTGGAACGATGCCAATTCCCCCGTTCGTGACGAGGACATGTTTATCCGTTTATGCCGGAGTGTCGAGGCAACCCCTCAAGTGGAGGAAACCTTGAAGCAACGTGCCCTCTTTGCCCGTAAATTGGCGGAAAAGAACCGGGTAGGAATGAAAGCAACGGATTTCACCTATACAATGGCTACTGGAAAGCAGGCACGCTTGTCATCCATCCGCTCCCCCTATACCCTCTTATTGTTCTTTGACCCCGATTGCCATACTTGCAATGCGGTAAAGGATGCCATGAAAACTTCGGAGCGTCTGGCCGAATTGATTCAAAGCAAACAGCTGACCCTGTTGACCGTTTATCCCGATGAAGACATTGACTTGTGGAGAAGCCGTTTGCCGCAACTCCCGAAAGAATGGATACATGCTTACGATAAGGGCCAGGTGCTGACTCATGAGGAACTTTATAACCTGAGCAGCATGCCTTCTTTCTACTTGCTGGATGCCGAAAAAACGGTGTTGCTGAAGGATGCCGGATGGGGACAAATTGAAGAATCCTTGTACCGTATTCCATGATGAAAGGAAACAACATGGAAATAAATTGCTATAAATCATTGCGGTATAAAAAATAATGTCTATCTTTGCATCCGCATTTAAGTAATACAATTAAAAAATCTAACAATTATGTATTTAGATTCAGCTAAAAAGCAAGAAATCTTTGAAAAGTACGGAAAGTCTAACACTGATACTGGCTCACCTGAAGCTCAGATTGCATTGTTTTCATACCGTATTTCTCACCTGACTGAGCACCTCAAGCTCAACAGAAAAGATTATAGTACTGAAAGAGCATTGACTATGTTGGTAGGTAAGCGTCGTGCTTTGTTGAACTACCTGAAGGAACGCGACATCGAAAGATATCGTGCTATCATCAAGGCTCTTGGCTTGCGTAAGTAATTTACGCTGGAAAGAAATGAAAGGCCGTGCTTTTGCACGGCCTTTTTTTATGGAATGTTCAGTATAGACAAAAAAAGTGCCGCTCTGCTGACTTTCACAAGCTTCAGAACGGCTATAATAAAAATGATATGAAGGGACTTGTTTATTACGATGCAAATATACTACAAATTTTGAATATGCAATGCACATTTTTGATAAAAATGTGTAATTTGAATGGATTTTATGCTTTATCTGCCCTAAAGCATCGTTTCTTAAGGTGTAAAGTGACGTTTTACCGCTTGTAAAACGTCACTTTATGAACCTTCATTGAGGATAATTCAAATTGTTTTCTGTCAGATTATCCAATACTTCGTGCAAGTATTTGGAAGCTTCCCATTTGGCCATCGGTAGATCTTGCAACAAGTAGTTCCCGCAATCCTTGGGAGCGGCACCCGGTATCTCGCCTTCATATTCGGCGATGAAACGGAACGTTTCCTTCATCAGTTCTGCAATGTCATTCGATTGTAAGTCACCTTTTAGGAGCAAGTAGTTGCCGGTGAGACATCCCATAGGCCCCCAATAGATGACTTTGTCTGCCCATACGGGATGATTGCGAAGGAAGGTCGCTGCCAGATGTTCGATGGTGTGCAGAGCGCCTTGTGCCAAAGCGGGTTCGCGATTGGGTTCCTTCATGCGGATGTCGAATGTGGTGATGGTTTCGTCTCCAACTTGGTCTTTGCGGGAAACATAGATTCCTCGCAACAAGCGGATGTGGTCGATGGTAAAGCTGGGTATGGTCTTCATTTTGAGTTCTGAGTTATAAGATTTGAGTTTTGAGTTAGATTTCTTGCGGAAGTGAATCGAGGAATGCCTTGGTTACGCCGAAGGAGCGGTCGGCCATTTCACCCCAGAAGTTGGTGTACTGCTCCCAATGGTTGTCGGCTCCCGGCGTGTCGCTGATGATACGGAAGCTGATGAACGGCACTTGATAGAGGTAGCAGATTTGTGCAATGGAGCCCGATTCCATATCTACCGCCAGCCCTTCGGGGAAGTTCCCTTTGATTTCATCCAGTTCCTTGCGGTCGGTGATGAATTTGTCACCACTACAGATGAGGCCTCCATGTATCGGGGTTTCAGTGTCCAGTGACATGGCGCATTCGAGAAGGGTCGGATTCCCTTTGAAGAAGGTGGGCAGCCCTTGTATTTGTCCGTAGGCATTTCCTTCACCGCACCATACGTCGTGATATACAATTTGGGAACTGGCTACTACATCCATCACTTTCAGGCAAGTGTCTATACCTCCGGCTACACCGGTGCTGATGATGCAATCGGGGTGGAAGGTACGTATCAGCTCCACGGCGCCGGCAGCTGCATTCACTTTCCCGATGCCACACTGGGTAAGGATAATCTCATTGTTTCTGATGTTTCCTTCGGTGTATGCGAAGATACCTTCCTTGTATTCTTTTTTGTTCTCCAGAAGTTGTGCCACTTGTTTGTGCTCCGAACTCATGGCGGTGATGATTCCTATTTTCATAAATATGCTTATTTCTGACGCAAATGTACGTATTTTTATTGGAGTTATCCGTATCTTTGCCCTTGAATATAATAAGAGAGACCCATGAGTTCTATCAAAAGATTACTTCCCGATTTGGTTGCAATCGTTTTCTTTGCGGTTGTTTCATTCGTTTATTTTTGCCCTGCGGTAACAGAGGGGCGTATTTTGTCCCAACACGATTCGGTGGCCGGTATCGGTGCCGGTCAGGAGGGGAAAGAATATATGGAGCGTACTGGCGAACGTACCCGCTGGACGAACAGCATCTTCGGTGGAATGCCCACTTATCAGATGGCTCCAAGTTATGATTCGACAAATCTGTTGAAAGGGATTGAAAACCTGTATCATCTGTATCTTCCCACTTATGTGTGGTATGTGTTTGTCATGTTGCTCGGCTTTTACATCTTGCTGCGTGCGTTCAATTTCAAGGTCTGGATGTCGGCATTGGGTGCCATTATCTGGGCGTTTTCATCCTATTTCTTCATCATCATTGCGGCCGGTCATATCTGGAAATTCATTACTTTGGCCTATATTCCTCCGACAATAGCCGGTATGGTACTCATCTTCCGCAAGAAATATCTGTGGGGTGGTTTGTTGACGGCTCTTTTCGTGGCTTTGCAGATTTCTTCCAACCACATACAGATGAGCTATTATTTCCTGTTCGTCATGTTCTTTATGTTTGTGGCTTATGGGGTGGAAGCTTACCGCAATCAGGAAGTTCCTCATTTCTGGAAGGCGACGGGCGTGCTGGCCGTAGCCGGATTGTTGGGAGTCTGCATCAATCTGTCCAACCTCTATCATACCTATGAATATAGCAAGGAGTCCATGCGAGGCAAGAGCGAATTGGTAAAGAAGAATTCGGCTAACCAGACGGATAGCGGTTTGGAACGCGATTACATCACTCAATGGAGCTATGGGATAGGCGAGACGTTCACCTTGTTGGTTCCTAACACAAAGGGAGGAGCTTCGGTGCCTTTGGCCATGAATGAGGATGCCATGAAGAAGGCCAATCCGATGTATATGAACATCTATCGCCAGATGGGACAATATTGGGGTGAACAACCGGGTACTTCCGGACCTGTATATGTAGGCGCTTTTGTGGTATTCCTGTTTGTATTGGGTCTCTTTATTGTGAAAGGACCGATGAAGTGGGCACTTCTGGTGGCTACGGTTCTTTCCATTCTTCTTTCTTGGGGCAAGAACTTTATGGGATTTACCGACTTGTTCATCGACTACATGCCGATGTACAGTAAGTTCCGTACCGTATCGTCCATTTTGGTCATCGCGGAATTTACGATGCCCCTATTGGCGATGCTGGCTTTGAAAAAGCTGCTTGAATCTCCACAAATGCTGAAAGAATACACAAAACCTGTCCTGCTCAGTTTCGGATTGACCGGCGGGTTGGCCCTTTTGTTTGCTGTACTTCCTAAAGTATTCTTCTCATCCTATGTATCTTCGATGGAGATGCAGGCTTTGAGCGGAATCCCTGCTGACCAATTGATGCCGTTGCTGGCCAATCTGGAAGAAGTCCGTATGAGTATGTTTACGACGGATGCATGGCGTAGCTTCTTTATTATAACCATCGGAGTGGTCTTGTTGTGGGCTTATGGAGTGGGAAAATTGAAACAAGGTGTGGTTGTAGGAGCATTGATAGCCCTGTGCCTGGTTGATATGTGGGATGTGAATAAACGCTATCTGTACGATGGACAATTTGTTGAAAAGGAAGTGCAGACTCAAGGCTTTGAACCGACAGAAACCGATCAGATGATTCTACAAGATAAGGATTTGAACTATCGTGTCTTGAATCTGGCCACCAACACCTTCAATGAAAACAATACCGCCTATTGGCACAAGAGTATTGGAGGATACCATGCTGCCAAGCTTCGTCGTTATCAGGAGATGATAGAGGAACACATTTCACCGGAGATGAATGCCTTGTTTGAGGAAGTGGCATCTTCAGGAGGGGAAATGGATAGCTTGGATGCCGGTAAGTTCCCTGTTTTAAATATGCTGAATACGCGTTATTTCATATTCCCATTGCAAGGAGGCGAAACCGTTCCTTTGCGCAATCCTTATGCTTTGGGCAATGGTTGGTTTGTGGATGAAGTGAGTTATGTGGCAGATGCGAATGAGGAGATTGCAGCCATTCATGGTCTCCATCCTTCGCAAAAGGCGGTAGCCGACAAGCGTTTTGAATCGGTGCTGAAGCAACCGGTTGTAGCGGATTCGACTTCTTCCGTCACCTTGTTGTCTTATGAGCCCAATCTTTTGAAGTATAAAGTGAACTCCGCTCAAGGCGGTTTGGTCGTATTCTCTGAGAACTATTATCCGGGATGGCAGGCATTTATCGATGGGGAAGAGGTGGAACACGGACGGGTCAACTACATTCTTCGGGCGATGAATGTCCCTGCAGGCGAGCATGAAGTAGTCTTTGAGTTTGACCCGGATTCTCTGCATGCAACCGAAACGATTGCCTATATCGCTTTTGTCTTGTTGGCTTTGGCTGTACTGGTAGCCTTCTTCTTGGAATACAAGAAGCGTAGCAAGTAAGTTTTAATGAGTTGAAATAAAAACAGCCTTCACATTTAGAGGAACTTCACACTCGCTGAGAATCAATTGGTTAGTGTGAAGTTCCTGAGTGAAGAACCAGTAAATAGGTGATTAGGCTTACTTACTGAACTTGGGAGTAATGCTCACAAAGAATTCAAAGTTGATACCTGGCATCGGGCGCGACAAGACCGAAAGATACTCTTCATCAAACAGATTGTTGATGGCACCCTTTAACGAAAGTTCCGCCCATTTCGTTGTAATTCCTTTCTCTATGGTCAGGTTATTCATGAAATAGGGAGGCAGTTTGCCGGTCAACGAGATGTCATTCGATGACATGGTGAACCGTTCGCTGTAATAGCACCATTTGTAAAGAAGAGACCATCGTTTCCAGGCGATTCGTCCGGTAATGGTGGACGACCATTCAGGGACGTAAGGCAATTGCTTGCCTACGGAGCGGTCGGCCGGCGTCATCGGTTCCCCCTCGTTGATGGAAGGCGTCCATGACATAGTACCGTTCAACGTCAGTTGCAAGTCTTTCTTCAATGCTACGGTAAAGTCACTTTCCAATTCCACTCCATACGCATGTACATCTTTTATGTTGCGCGGCGAGAAGAACCCTTTGGTGGTCGGCAACCAGAGAATCCAATCTTTCACGTGTGAGTCAAACCAGTTGATGGAACCGGAAAGGGAATAGACATTTTCCTTGCCGATGGCAAATGAAGCCCCTACGTCATAGGTCCATCCGCTTTCACGCTTCAGGTCCGGATTACCGCCCGGCAGGAAGTATAGGTCATTCAATGTCGGGAAGCGATAGTTGCGCGATACGGAAGTTTTAATCATGACGTTCCCTTTCTTTGAAAGGATTCCATCGATGAAGAATGCAGGGATAAGTGGTGTCCAGCTCTCGCCATACATTTCTTCACGAAGCACTAGTGACATTCCGATTCGTTCTGTAGGTTGCCACTTTGCGGATGCGGCCCCGGACAGTTCCGTACGTCCCTTGCTATATCCCACTATCGCCTTGTTGCCGTCCTGACGGATGATGTTCTTGTCACGGCTCTCCACAAAATGCTGGTGTACGGCTGCATTGGCGGTAAAGAGCCATTTCCTACCTATATAGTATTCTCCTTCAGCTTGCCCGTAGAATGTATTCACTTTACTTCTCGAACGTGTCATCGAGGTCATCACCCCGTTACCGGCATCACGCTTGTAGTCGTACTTCATCTGAGTATGGATATACCCGCCTTTGGCTGCAATCTTCCAGTTCTCATGCAGATGGTCCCATGAAAGGATGCCACGGAAGGTCAGTTCCCGTTGCCGGTTTTCGAAATCGTTTTCGTTGCCATAGTCCGTGGTCAGCATCGGTAGTTCACGGTTAGATTGGATGAACCAGGCATTCATTCCGAAGCGGTCGCCTTTCCTTGTATTGTAATATATCTCCTGCAATACGTGCAAGTCCTTGAAAGCTCCGCTCTTGTTCTTCTCCTTCGGATAATATTGGTCGACGATGTTCATATACTCGTCGTAGATGTTTTCCTTTTTGTCATGATTGCGATAGGTGTAATCATTGGGCGAAGACGAATAGACCACCCGGGTGGAAGTCTGCCAATGGTCATCGCCGTAGGTCAGTCTGAGAAATTCATCGAATGTCTTGAACGAACCGATACCTTGAATGTATTGCAGGCCGAAGCCGTCAGCATCAGCCGGTTGGGTGGAGAGTTTGACTGCACCTCCCAAACCTCCGCCGGTTTCATTGACCGATGATGTTCCGTGCAACAAAGAAGCATCGTCGATGAAATAGGAAGGAATCATCGAAAAGTCGGTCATCCCCAACATGGGGTTGTTGATGCGCATACCGTTCCAAGTCACTTGTGTGTGCGAGGGGGATGTACCTCGAAAAGCAACGGTGGAAAGAGTGGCTCGCCCATAGCTTTTTACGAATATGGAAGAATTGAAGGTCAGTACATCTGCCATCGAGAGGGCGATGTTTTCTTTCAATGCCACCGAATCCATTTTGGTTTTCTGTACGCCGATGTCCTTCATGGGGCGTTTGCCGTAAATGGTCACTTCGGGAATACGTAACCCCCTGGCCAATCGTTGTGCCGGAAGCAAACCGGGCATCAGCAGCAAAAGTCCTATAATCAGTCTTTTCATAGTCACTTCTTTTATTTCCAACAAAATGCACCGGGGATGATACCCACATAAAAGCTGTCCAAGAGTTCCCTGTTTTTGGAATAGCGGTACACCATTCCCTGCTGTACATAGTCAATGGCATCGGCAATGTACACATCTCCTGTCTGCGGACAAACGGTCAATCCATAGTAAAGGGTATTGTCATAAGGCAGGAAAGGCTCATCAGGAACACGGTCGGCCGTTACGTCCATTTCCCATACATCATCGTTCAGCCAATAGATTTTATCCTTCGTACCATTAAGTTGTACTTCCGAAGGCCAGTCACCGAATTCAAACTTGAACCGCTTTTCGATGGTGAATGTCTCCGCATCGATGCGATAGAGCGAAGGTGCTTCGTGCCCGTAGGGCGACCCTTCGTATCCGCCATCGGTCACCGTCCATAGCTTGTTGTTGCAGTCCATCACGAGCGATGTAGGCTGGATGCCTACTTCCAACTCATCCACCACTTGGTCGGTTTCCGTATCAATCTTCAGGATACGGTTCTGGTACGACCAGCAGTTCACGTACACATACTTCCCGTATTGCACCATCTGTTCGGTAGAACCACTTTCCATCGTCATGTTCGGACACTCGATGTATCCTGTTATCTTGTATTCTTTAGGATTGACAATAAAGATACGGTTGTCCCATATCTGGGTGACGTATGCCTTTTCGTCCGAGAGGAAATGGATGTAGCGCGGAGAGGTGAAGTTGGTGATACGACCTACTTC
This sequence comes from Bacteroidaceae bacterium, assembly GCA_017503235.1. Classification (GTDB taxonomy): domain Bacteria; phylum Bacteroidota; class Bacteroidia; order Bacteroidales; family Bacteroidaceae; genus Phocaeicola. The sequence continues at coordinate 11,334 of JAFVTL010000006.1, forward strand.
CTTGAAGGTGTTGATGTCGATGGCAAACACCACGTGCGAGTTGTTCACCACCACCCAACCGATGCCATTGCGAATGACCATGCTTTGTGCCACATCGCCCAACTTCATTCCATTGGCGCGATAGAACACTTCGTTTTCTATTTCCTTGGTGTCGGGATTATAAAAAGAAAGAGTGGCATTTCCATATTGGAAATTCCCCTCGTTGGTAATGAACAGCCCTTTGGATGTTTCATGAAATTCTTCAACCAATCCGTAATCCCATTTCATGCAACCGGTGAGCAGCATTCCGAAGAATGCCGCTACCAGAAGCATCGTGCAATCATACTTTTTAGACAAGAGTTTCATGTATTATTGTGCTTGTATCATGGAGTAATCGAAGAATCCGAATACTTCTGTTGAAACTTCTCCAAGCCATCCGCTCTTGGCATTGACACCCACCTGCACCTTGATAAAGTCGATGTACTTCAAGTCCACAGGTTTGCCTTCGGCATCAATGGCATTGGAGATTTTGAAGTGATTGGCATTAACATCAGCATTATAGTTATCATTGCTTGTCAATCGGTCGGTGGGACTGAAATTATCCACATATCCCCAATCGTATTCATCATTTACCCAATAAGTACCTTTGCCTGAAGCATCATAATTGCGTGCTTCTAAACAAGTGCCGGTAAGTGTATAACTGTCTTCTTCCACCCACAACGGATAGTAATAATCCTGTCTGTGGAACTGTGCAAGGTAATCTATTTCGCCACTGTTACCTTGGCTATCCGTCCATTTCACAGGTTGCATAGGTTCAGACGGGCGATAATAGGTTACAGCATAGTTTTGAATGGTTTCTGGCTTCCCTGTTTCCGAACCTGCCAACTCGTACCAAGTCTCATCGGGCAAGCCATTCCCATTTTTATCTTGCATTACCCAAACAATGCCTGGTTCTGACGAGCCACTAAAAGAGTTTCCCTCTATACCAAAATCGTAGCCGCCCGTATTATCTATACTATGATCGAAACCAACCACAATGTAACCACCGAATCCACCGAGCGACACGAACAATTTGTCCTTCATGCGTTGAGTAGCATATGCGATGGCAGATTCTACGGTAGTCTGTGTACCGTCAAAGCCACCCGTCTTGGTCTCGTTGATAAACTGGCCCGGTGCAGGAGTGTATTCAAAGACTACCGTTTGTTCGGCAACTGATATTTCAGTCTTGGCGCGATAGTAGTCTTCGAGTTGTTCGGTAATCACATCGTCTGTATTGCAAGACGATGTGATTACAACTGCCAACAATAAATAGATATATTTCTTCATTACTTATTAATTTTCAAAACTCACAGCCACATCATCGTAAGCGAAGTAAGCAGGAATAGTCAATCCGTAACTTCCGCTCATATCTTCAGAACCTGACAAATTGAATTTAACACGAACAACAGCACCAAGTTCTGACAAATTCCACTTCTCCCAATCGAGAACAGGAGTGGTACCGTCAAGAAGATAGAATTCTGCCTCTGAAGTAGGCTCTTCATCATCCCAAGAAGCATAACCGTAAGCCGTAATCTTATACCAGCTATTTTCTGTAGGGCCGGTATAGCTTCCACCGAATGTGTTTCCGGCCTCACTGCCTACGCCACACATCAACTGATTTAGTACGTAGTTTGTATTGGTTACATACATGTGGTCGATTACACGAGCTTCACCATCTGCAAAAAATATTTCAGGAAGGGTTTCTCCCGACATTGAGAAGAAGTCTGAATAGCCGAAATGGACTGCAAAATTTTCACCCGAGTGTGGTTGAATAGGTGTCATCAATTGAAGATTAAACCAACCAAGCATAGAGTCATTACCGGCATTTTCTGTTACATAATCCTCTCCATAATATTTTGCTATATGCGTGTTTCTATCTTCATTGCTATAACCTGCTCCCCAATAGTTAGAGATAGCATGTCCACCAGACCAATAGCAGTATGATCCATAAACTTCCGGGAAAATATGTGAAAGTTCTGTATTACCTTCATCATACCAAGTATACATGGCAGACATCATGTCAGCATAAGTCAACGGGCCTCCATACTGTGGATCATCAATCAAGTCACTCCAAGTAGTAATTTCCACATCTGCATAATCAAGAGTGTATGGCTCAAACTTTGCATCTACATCTTCAAAAGTCAATACACGCAACTGGGTTTGACTTTTCACATCAGCTCCCTTTTCAATCTCTACTTTTCCTCCTATTACTTTCAAGTTTTTAACCGTTACTCCTGACTTAATTATCAAAGTCTGCTTAGCTGTTTTAGCGGTAATTGTTTCATAAGTACCAGAAGCCAATTCTACAGTCAGGGTAGGGGCATCGATGTTCAATTCTGCTACAGTATTATTGTTTTTTACATCCACTACGACTTTGGCCTTGCTGTCTTGAGAATCTCCTGTTTGTCCGTCAGAAATATTCAATGTCGCATTTTCTTCGGCCGGTGCATAGTTCAAATTCAATTTTGCATTTGCATCATTTGAATTTGGAGTTTCAATGACCAATGTTTCATCTCCACTAACATTCATGTCTTGCTCTGTGTTTTCCAATGTAAAGGCATTACCTCCTTTGGTCAGTTGTGTTCCATCACAAGTAAAAGTAGGCATCAGCAACAACGTGCGACGCTTGATAGTATTGGTAGCTTGTGAAGTATACGAGCAATTGCCGACTGTAATTGTGAAACCAGTATAAGTACCTACAGGAAGCGGTACATAGAATGTTCCTGTTCCATCGATTAATTGAGAATTGTCAAAGCTAATAGTTACCGATTGATTGCTATTGGAGGTTGTTGCTTTAATAACATTTGAACCATCGTTTTGAGGTTCTACTTGGAAATTACCAGTAATGCCACTATTGGCCGTAAAAGTAAAGGTCGTAGCACTTGAAGGTATATCCTTGATGGTGAAACGCATCAAGCCACCCAGATGACTGAACGAAAGATTATTGCTGTTTCCCTGTACCTTAGCCAACATGATGGCATTGGTGCTGCCATAAGTGTATGAAGCACTCAGATTCACTTGTGGCAAGCCATTTCCGCTATAGCTTGGATGATTGCCTTGCGGATAAATGGCATAGCCGGAAATCTGGTTTGCAGAACCGGTGAAATTATCACCGGAACTCCAAGTGTAATCCACATATTGGCTTCCATTCCATACTGAAATGGCATCACCGCTTGTCCACGAGAACACCCCACCGTCTGTTACTGCTGAACGTGAACTGCCTTCGATGGTAGCTGTCAATGTTCCGAAACTTTCCTGCTGTATGTCTTGCAGTTCTTCTTCCTGACTACAATTGGTCATGACCAATGCTGTCATAGCCAAATACAAATAATGCTTGATTTTCATAGTCTTCCTACTTTTAGGCGTTACCATTTCCACTATCCATACCACTCACTGCAAACCCTTTTTCCACTTCCACTTCGATTACCTCCACTATGGGAGCTGTGTAAACTACTTTTTCCATCATAAACGTATAATTTTAAGTTAATAAATCAGTTTCCCGCTTGGGGCAGGATACGGTTATGACTCAAAACCTGTTACACGGGTACAAAGTATACAGATGAATGTACTGAATACAGCTATGGCAGACCTACTTTATGCCCAATTATGAATACTATGAAAAAAACAGTTTTTGATTCGTACCCGTATCCTGCAGGTATAATCCTTTCAACGCACCAAGGTAGGTCTTCTGACTTATCCCGCTTGTTGCGCCTTCCCAGCTTTCGCCAGTGGCAAAGAATGCAAC
>JAFVTL010000122.1 GCA_017503235.1 Bacteroidaceae bacterium
GGTGAGATCTTCGGTTTCCTCGGTGCTAATGGTGCTGGAAAAACAACTGCCATGCGGATGCTTTGCGGTCTTTCCCAACCGAGTGACGGATGGGCAACAGTGGCAGGCTATGATGTGGCAACCCAGCACGAACAAGTAAAGCAGAACATCGGGTATATGTCGCAAAAGTTTTCACTTTACGATGACCTGACCGTAGAAGAAAACTTCACGCTGTTCGGAGGCATCTATGGTATGAGCAGAAAGGAAATGAAGGAAAAGACTACCCGTCTGCTGGAGGAATTGGACTTCGCTTCCGAGCGGAAGACCAAGGTGAAATCTCTTCCGCTTGGTTGGAAACAGAAATTAGCTTTTTCGCTCGCTATCTTTCATGAGCCGAAGATTGTCTTCCTCGATGAGCCGACGGGAGGGGTAGATCCCGTCACCCGTCGGCAATTTTGGGAATTGATTTATCAGGCAGCTGACCGGAACATTACGGTATTTGTCACCACACACTATATGGACGAAGCAGAATATTGTGACCGTGTATCCATTATGGTGGACGGTAAGATAGAAGCACTTGACAGTCCTGCCAATTTGAAACAACAATTTGAAGTAGAAACCATGTACGATGTATTTTATACATTGGCACGCAAAGCAAAGAGAGGTGAATCATGAAGCAGTTCTTGTCATTCGTCCGCAAGGAATTCATTCACATCTTCCGTGATTTCCGTTCGTTGCTCATTCTGCTGATTGTCCCCCAACTGATGGTCATCATCTTGGGATATGTCATCAAGAACGAAGTGGAAGATGTACGGGTGGCTGTGATAGACCCGTCGCACGATGTGTATAGTAACCGGATAACGGAACGATTGTCTGCCAACAAGTATTTCATCCTTCAAGATGAAGTGCAAACCGAAGCCGAGGCACTCGACCTTTTCCGAAAAGGTGAGATTGATTTGGTGGTTGTATTTTGTTCGGAGTTTGCCAATCGGCTGGTACATTCCAAGGATGCCACCATACAGTTGTTGTCCAATGGAAGTGAGCCGAATCAGGCAAGTGTCAGCGTGGCATACGCCCAGCAGGTCATCAGCAGTTTCCGACAAGAATTGTCGTCTGATTATGGCGGTATGAACATCCAAGTAAGCAGTCAGATGTTGTTCAATCCTCAACAACGCTCCGATGTGAATTTCGTACCTGGCATTGTAGGGGTGATTATGTTGCTCATCTGTTGTATGATGACCTCGGTTGCCATTGTCCGTGAACGCGAAATGGGAACGATGGAAATTCTATTGGCATCCCCATTGCCACCTGTTTATATCGTAATAGCCAAGTTAGTTCCTTATATGGTTATTTCGTTATTCAATATATGTACGATTCTTTTGCTTGCCACTTGCGTGATGCATATACCTATTGCAGGAAGTCTGTGGCTCTACATGCTTGTTGCATTCATCTATATCCTTACGGCACTGATGATGGGATTGTTCATTTCCACTTGCGTCAATACCCAATTGGCGGCCATGCTGATTTCATTGTTGATGCTGCTCCCGGGAATCTATTTATCGGATATGATATTTGCGTTGGATAGTATGCCGGCTTCCATCCGGTCGATAAGTAATATCATTCCGGCGAAATGGTTTATTGCCGCATCCCGGAAGATACTCATTCAGGGGGTAGATATACAGTATGTATATAAAGAGATTATCATATTGATTGTTCAAGGATTGGCCTTTTTGTTGTTCTCCTTGAAAATGTTCAAAACAAGATTGGAGTAATGAAAGCATTAAAATATTTATTGATAAAGGAATATAAACAGATGTTCCGGGGGTATCTGATTCCGATTTTATTCGTATTGGTTCCATTTGCCTTGACGAATGTCGTGCCTCGCATCGCGACACAGGAAGTCAGTCACTTGAATATCGCTGTGATAGACAACGACCATTCGCCCGTATCCGGGCGAATGACTGAAAAGATGTCTGTTTCGGAATATTTTAACCTTCAGGCACAATGCAGCAATTATACAGAAGCTTTCGATTTGTTGCAATCAGGCGATGTGGATTTCATTGTAACGATTGAAGACGGATTCGAACGCAACCTCTATCGGGAAGGTCAGGCGGGAATGATGTTGTCCGTCAATTCGGTCAATGGGATGAAAGGCGGATTGGGAAGTAATTATTTGGTACAGATTATCATGCATTATACCCAAGAACTGAATAAAGAATCGGGAGTCGAAATCCAAATGCCGGTCAGCATTCATCCGCGCTATTTGTTCAATTCCCAATTGGACTACAAACCTTACATGATTCCGGCTCTGATGACATTGGGACTTATGCTGTTGATGGGTTTCCTTCCGGCCTTGAACATGGTGGGTGAAAAGGAAAAAGGCACGATTGAGCAAATCAATGTCACTCCGGTCGGTCGTGTGGAATTTATTCTTTCCAAGCTTATACCTTATTGGACAGTGGGTCTTTTCATTGTTGCATTTTCCTTGATATTGGCTTGGAAAATCCATGCTATAGTTCCGGCAGGTAGCATTGCATTGGTATTCTTGTTTGCCTTGGTCTATATCATGACCGTTTCGGCTCTTGGAATTATCGTCGCCAACTACTCCGACACCATGCGTCAGGCAGCCATGCTGATGTTCTTTTTCATCATCATTTTCGTCTTGACAAGCGGATTGGTCTCGCCCGTTTCCTCCATGCCGGATTGGGCACAGGAAGTCACCCGCCTGAATCCAGTGCGCTACATCATAGCGGCCTTGCGTGAAATCTTTCTGAAAGGCAGTACATTTACACAGCTTCTGCCTCAGTTCATCCCGCTTTGTATTTATAGTGCGGTGACTATGACTTCGGCGGTGATCTGTTATCGGAAAAAACAATAAAAAAAGGTATTTAAATCAAATAATAATGATTGTTTGAGGACTGGACTTTAATTGATGGTAAGAAATAAGATGATTATACTTTTATTGTAGTCATTGCCATAAAAAGGTGACCCGCCAGCAGTTCTTACGGGATGCTGACGGGTTCTGTTGTCATTGTGAGGAAGTGGACCCTCAGATTGTTTTAATCTCGTTTTCCAGACAGTTTGTCAATAAAAGCCTCCTTTACCATAGCATAGGCACGCTGTGGGTCAAACTTATCGGCA
>JAFVTL010000123.1 GCA_017503235.1 Bacteroidaceae bacterium
GTAATTTTGCGGTTTCAACACTGCAAGATTATGAATAAAGGTAAGTTTATCTTCTCTCAAGCCATTGATTTTCTCCCTAGATACGAGTTCGACAAAATTGTCAACAAGTACAATGGTGATTATCGATACAGACATTTAACCAGTTACAATCATTTGCTACACCTGATTTTTGGCCTCATTCATCAATTTAATAATATCACTTTCACGATAGAAGCACTTACCACCTAATTTTACTTTAGGAAGATAACCTTCTTTTGACCAACGCCATAAGGTAGGCTTGCTAATACCATACTTCTCTACGGTTTCAGCTATGGTTAGATACTTGTCTGATTTGGCAGAATACTTTTCACGTTCTGCCAATAATTCCAATGCAAATTCCTTCAAATCCGCTGCACTAATAACCAATTGAATATTGGGGGTAGTGTTGATAATTTCCTTGATGCTCATATTTCTTTCTTTTTTTATAGTGGATAATGAGGAAAGGTAGAAGAAAATTACAGGGATATATTTTTACCAGTCAATTTTATGACAGATACTATGGGTCGTATGCACTCAGATGCTCAATTCGCTGGTTCTTCATCAGTTCCTGCTCACGTAGAAATGATGGGCTTCTTGGGTATCGGTAACAACCCGATGGTAGGTTGTACAGTGGCTTGCGCCGTTGACGTTGCTCAGGCTTTGAATAAGTAATTTACTGATTCAAATAACTTGAAGAGAGCTTTCCAAAGGAAAGCTCTTTTTTTATCTTATTCAGCGAGGGCTATTATCATTTACTGATTCTTTCAATCCTTTCACAAACAAGTTTTTATACGCCTCCTTCAAATCTATTGAAAGGAATGAATTATCTATAAGTTCCAACTATTAGCTTTATTATTTGTCAATCGTCACTGATTTTAGCCGATTGTAATTCTTCACCAAACAAATTAAGAGTTGATTGACTTTATTCATCCGAACTGTTGGTTTACCATTTTCCAATTCTCTAATGATTGATGCTACCATATGCTCCATAAAAGCAGATATTGCACCCACCCAAACAATGTTCATTTCTGCTTTCACACCTTTCAAGGGGATCTAAACATTTGACAATCAAAGCATACAAGTGAAAGGAGGCAGAATTCTGCCTCCTTTCACCTTTCACAGAGTGACGACGCGATACTGGTTGCCGTAGCGGGTATGGACGCGTTCGACTCCTAACCCCACCAGCAATTTTGCAAAGGAGTTGGGATTGCTTCCACGAAGGGCCGCCGGGAAGTTCTTCTGCAACTTGTAATAAATCTCCATGGCCGAAAGACGGACGCCCTCCTCTCCTTCCTTGGGCAAGCGGAAGCATTTGAAGAACACTTCCTGTTCGGGCAGCTGGCGATAGAAAAGCTTGTTGTGCTTCTGAATCGCCCGTTCTTCCTCCGTGGTGAACCAATAGCGTTCACCCGACAGAAGTTCCGCCTTCAACTGGGCATAGAGCTGCCCATGGTCGGGCTTCGTGCAATCAATCTTCTCCAGCACCTCCACGCAGAGGAAGCGGCGGCTTCCCGTCGTGTCGGTCAGCAGTTCCTTCTGGTTGCTCGTGCCGATGAACGAGGCCACCCTCGGAAGCTGGCTGTAGTAGCTACGGTGCGACTTGCGGAAGTTCAGCTTCTTGAGCTGCATCAAGTTCTTCAGCGTCGCCATTGCGCGGGTGCCGTAGCGGTCAAATTCATCCAAGTTCACCAAGCCGAAGTAAGAGAGTTTCTGTTCGCATCCGCTCATGCTCGTGATGTCGAACTTGTCGGTGTAGAAGCGTTGCAGTTCCTCGGGCATGAGGATGCTGCAGAACGTCGATTTGCAACGTCCCTGCTCTGTGCTGATTAGCAGCGGAGCCACCGCATTGGCGCACTGGCCGGACAGGTTCATCCATTGGGCGGCCATGCCCAACATCCAGCGATGGAAGCCGTCCGTCCAAAGGGGAAGGTCGGACACCCGAAGGGCCAGTTCATGCACCCTGTCCACCCCATCCCACTCGGGAAGGCTTTCCATGTAGCTGAGGAACGGATGGAAGTCCGTCACCTTCTGCGAACAGAGCAGACGGCTCACATCCTTATCCCAACAGTTCACGCCTTGTGCCTTCGCCTCCAGGCAGAGGGTGTTCAACGCCCGTTGGTCCACCTGACGGAAGGAGCCTGTCACATCGTCCTTCCGGCGATATTCCGTCTGTTCGGTCAGCACGTTGAAGCGGAATTCGTACGTTTCCGTCAGATATTCCTCCAACTGCTGCAGCATCATTACTTGTGCGGGTCTTGCCACACGTTCCTTTCTCGTTCTTGCCTCGCATTGCGGGCATTTTCCTGAGAACAATCGTTCCAAAATTTGCTTCATTTCCTGAATCATTTTTGTGTTGCTTTAGCGTTTAACATGCTGCGAAAATAATACCATAAAATGCTGAATGCAAATATTTTACGAGAAATATGCACTAATTGCAAGTCGCCGCCAAAGTCGTTGTACATACACGCCGAAGTCGTTGCAATTCGATGGGATATCAGGTGTGTCACTTGAGTGAGTCAATTGAGTCACATCAGTGAGTCGGTCGTGTCACAAGTGTGAGTCAGTCGCTTCACTTGAGTGACACACCCGATATATTTGCATATTACAATTACTTTTACTACATTTGTCAACGAATCAACCTATGCAATTACACCATGTCCATCCATTATGAATTTTATCGCAACCCCAATTCGGAGGGAACAAACAAGAAACGATATCATGCCCGGGTAGTCAGTTATGGTACCGTCAAAACGGATCGTCTCGCCAAAGAAATCCAGAAAGAATGCGGATTGTCGCACGTCGATGTGAAAGCCGTGATTATGACATTGGCCGACAAGCTGGCCGAACACTTGGGAGAAGGAAGAAAAGTACACTTGGACGACATCGGATTGTTTCAAGTGAACTTGCGTTGCAAGCAGGAAGTACGCACCATGAATGGTGCCCGTGCGGAAAACATCGAGTTCAAATCCGTTTCCTTCCGTGCGGACGGCTCCTTGAAAGACAGCTTGAAAGCGCAGAAAATCAGGCGTTCACGCTACAAGCCACACTCCTTCCCGCATTCGGAAGCAAACATCGAGGCCCTGCTGACCAAGCACTTTACCAAAAGGGAGGCCATCAGCCGTCGCGAATTCCAATACCTTACGGGCTTGGTCAAATCCACCGCTCTCCGTACCATCAAGAAACTGGTGGAAGCCGGCAAGCTGAAGAACATCGGAAGCACCCGAAGCCCGTTGTACATCCCTACCCCCGGCCATTACGGAAGTGTGACAGGTGTGTAAGACTGTTTTTCAACCTCCTTTCACATCGGCGCACTGACAATCAAAATCTTAGGCCGCCGTGAAAGGAGTGAAAGCAGAAATCAATAAAATCATTGTACGGATAGAAGAAAAGTAAAAAGTTCCTACAGATATTCAAAAACAATCATTAACTTTGACAGCAGACAATCAAAAAGACAACCGCCTATGAAATGGAAAACACTGACAGCCACCCTACTGATGGCCATGGCCATGCTGGCACCTGAAGGAGCCGGAGCCGCCAAACTGCTGAAACTGAAAGTAATCGACAAGGACTACCTGATGCTGCACTTCCGCGACGGCGAAGTGCGCTACCGCGACGACGCCACAGGCCCCAGCGCCTACCTCGGACACTCCTTTGCCGAAGGCGACGACACACTCGTAGTGTTCGCCCCAAGGCTCGTCACCGACCAAGTGGCAGAAGCCACCGCCTGGAGCATCACCTCGGCCGACGACAAAGCCTACGGAACGAAGACACCCACAGCCGTATGGCGCAAGTCAAAGCCCATGAACACCGACAACACGCTGACCAGCGAACTCGACCACTGGATCTTCCTCCGCCTGCCCCAATCCATGAAGCAGGGATGCACCTACACCGTCAGCATCCCACAAGCCATCGGATCGGACACTCCGCAGGCAGAAGTGAAATTCGACATCTGGACGTCGCAGTCCGAAGCCGTACACGTCAACATCCTGGGATACACGCCCCAGGAGGCCGTGAAAGCAGCCGACCTCTACCTGTGGCTGGGCGACGGCGGAGCACGCGACTATTCCTCCTTCGAAGGCAAGAAGGTATACCTCTACAACGTGAATACCGGCAAGAAGAGCAAGGTGGGCAACGTGAAGTTCTGGAAACCCGCCTCGGAAGCCGAAAAGGAAGCCAACCGCAAGAACATGACAGGAAGCGACGTGTGGAACATCGACTTCAAGGCCGCACGCCCCGGACGCTACCGCCTCGTGGTGGAAGATGTAGGCTGCAGCATGGACTTCGACATCGACAATGAAGTATACTACCAGCCCTACCGCTACTCCGTGCGCGGATACTACTACATGCGACTGGGCGAACCCATCGACTCGGCCATCACACCCGTGCCCCGCCAGCCCATGTTCATCCCCGAAGTGGACCCCGTAGGATTCACCGTATACAAGACCGACCTCCACCCCTGGCATCCCGACTGGCGCAAGCTGCGCGGCGACGTGTGGGACGAGCCCCACTTCAAGCCCGCACTCGAATCGGCCTTCTGGCAGCACCGCCTGCCCGGCAACCCCGTCAATACAGAAGTACGAGGCGGACACTCCGATGCCATGGACTGGGACCGCCATCTGGCCCACGTCAGCAACATCTACGACATGCTCCTGCCCTACCTCCTCACCCACGGACGCATCGCTGAAGACAACCTCAGCATCCGCGAAAGCGGCAACGGAATACCCGACATCATCGACGAAGCCCGCAACGAAGCCGACTTCTTCCTGAGCATCCGCGACGGCGAAGGCTACTCGCAAGGCGTGACGAATCCCGACCAGAACTGGAGCATCATGTTCCAGGCCGGCTGCACCACCATGGCAGCCTGGGCCAACGCAGCCAACTGCGCCATCCTGGCCGAAGCCTTCCGCATACACGGCGACAAGCAGCTCCGCCAATACTACACCGACGAAGCCATCAAGGCATTCGAATACGCCGGCAAGCAGAGCAACCAACAGCTGGACGACCTGCAGGACGTGGGAAGCGCACGCATGCGCGGCCGCGACTTCCGGCAGATGGCAGCCGCATACCTCTATAACGTAACCGGCGACACCCGCTGGGAAGACATCATGGCCGAAGAAAGCGTGATGAAGAACGGAACAGCCCCCGTCTTCAACAAAGACCGCGACGCCTACTACCAGATCTGGGCCACAGCTGCCTATCTGACCTGTCCGCAAGAACGCCACTACCCCGAACTCTACCGCAACATGAAGGCCAGCGTCAACGCACAAGCCGACGAAAACAACGTCAGCCACATGACAACCCGCCCATCGCGACGCACCGCCAACGACCCACGCTGGCAAGTGAGCGAAAACCTCCAGATGGTGATGATGGCCCACTACATAGCCGACAACGCACAGCGTAAAGCCCAACTGGAACAAGCCATGTACCTGGAAGCCGGATGGGGACTGGGAAGAAACCCGTCGAACACCGTCGAAATGACCGGACTGGGCGAACGCCACATCGTAGACTGCTACACCACCGGACGCAACGATGGCACTCCGGGCTCACACCCGGGCCAGACACCCTTCAACGGCACCGAAACATGGTCGCCCGGCAACGGTGGCGATGCACGCATCATCCTCGGCCGCTGCTACCCCGACTGGTACACCGCCGGATGGCCTCAACAGGAGTCGTTCTTCAACATCCGCTACATGTGGGTGAACGGCGAATTCACACCACGCGAAACCATGCGTGGAAAGATGGCCCTGCTGGGATACCTCTACGGCATCCGCAAATGACGACTGCAACATAAAGGAAAGAGGGTGGCATCAAAGTCACCCTCTTCCATTTCATACCGCTCAGAGTCATTCAGGCCCTCAACCCTAAACATTTCTCTTCATGAATTGTTATCCCTCTAAAAACCAAAAACTACGATTTATGAAGAATTTCCTGTTTCCAAGGCCCGACGAATCGACGGCCTATTCCCTGTTTCTGTTGGCATTCCGCCTGATGTTCGGCATTCTGCTGATGATTCACGGATTCCAAAAAGTCTACAACTACACCGAGCTGGTCGAGACCTTCCCCGACCCGTTCACCATAGGCAACCAGGCGTCACTGCTATTGGTCGTCATCGCCGAACTGCTTTGCCCGCTCGCCTTCATCTTCGGGTTCCTCTACCGGCTCTGCCTCCTCCCGATGATTGCCACCATGGCAGTAGCCTTCTTCTACATACACGGCATGAGTCTGGCCGAAGGCGAACTGGCCTTCCTCTACCTGCTTCTGTTCATCATGATGTACATAGCCGGAGCCGGCAAATTCTCGATAGACGCCATGATCTACCGATACATGAACAAGCAGTACGACCCTGACGAGGAATTTGTCCTATAACCGCTTCAGCTCCTGATACAGACGCTGGATGGGCAGTCCCACAACATTGAAGTAACTGCCCTTGATGCTACGCACCCCCACGTATCCTATCCACTCCTGGATGCCATAGGCCCCCGCCTTGTCCATCGGCTGGTAACGGGATACGTAGTGGGTGATTTCCTCTTCGGTCAGGCGGTCGAAGGTCACATCCGTTACGGTTGCAAACGACTGCTGCCGGTCGATGGTAGTCAGACAAACACCCGTCACCACCTGATGCGTCTGTCCCGACAAGCGGCGGAGCATGTCACGCGCCTCCTCCTCGTCCTTCGGCTTTCCCATCACCACGCCGTCCAGCCACACGATGGTGTCGGCGGTAATGATCAGCTCGTCGGGCTGCATCAGCGGACGATAAGCATCCGCCTTGCTACGCGCAATGTACACCGGCACTTCCTCCATGCACAAGCCATCGGGATAGGACTCGTCAATGTCGGGCATGGTCTTCACCTCGTAACCGATGCCCAGTCCGCCCAGCAGTTCCTTCCTGCGGGGAGAGTTCGAGGCCAATACGACCTTGTATTTCTTCAGATTGTCCAGCATATCACCACCCGAAAGCCTTTTCGTCCGACATCCATTTTCCTTGGGCCCTGAGCACCTGTTCGATGACATCACGACCGCATCCGTAACCACCGTCACGATGAGAGATATAGACCGAAATGCCCTTTATCTCGGGAGCCGCATCGGCCGGACAACAAGGGCAACCGCACAGCTTCATGATTTCATAGTCAGGAATATCATCGCCCATATAGAGAATCTCCTCGTCCTTCAACTGATACTTCTCCTTCAGATGGGTATATTCGTTCATCTTCACCGCCGCACCCAGATATACATCCTTGATGCCCAATCCTTCGTAACGCTTGCGCACGGCTTCCGTCTTTCCGCCGGTGATGATGGCCACCACCAGTCCGCACTTTACCGCAAACTGCAGGGCATACCCGTCCTTGATGTTCACCGAGCGCATCGGTTCGCCATTGGGATGAAGGCTGATGGTCTCGCTACTGAGCACCCCGTCCACATCGAACACAAGGGCCTTAATCTTCTTCAAATCGTAATTTATCATCGGTTCCTATATATACTTTTACTTATCTTTTCATACAATTCCTGACATTCGGGGTCGTCAGCCAACAAGGACAGATGCTTTCCAATGACATTCTCGTCGTAGCGTACCGCCGGGCCCGTCTGTGCCTCGTGAGGTTTCAGTTCGTGCACCTTGCGGGCTGTTTCGTCTATCAACGGCAGCATCACCTCGAAAGGTAACCCGTGCTTCTGCAGCAGGCGGTCGCACAAGGCATACATGTGGTTGGTGAAATTACAGGCAAAGACCGCCGCCAAGTGGAGGGATCTTCTTTGCTCGGATGTAGCCTCACGCACATTCGGGCTCAACCGCCCGGCCAATTCCTTCAATTCCTGAAGCGTTTCCTCTCCGTCGGCCTCCACAAAGAAAGGCACCTCCGAGAAATCCACTTCACGCCGTTTGCTGAATGTCTGCATGGGGTAAAGCACCCCATAGCGACGGGCATGTCCCTCCCACACCTGCATGGGCATGCTGCCTGCCGTGTGTACAAACACTGCATCGGGTTTTCCCTTCACAAGCTGGGGTATCAGCTGTTGAAGCACAGCGTCCTTCAAGGCCACCACATACAAGGAGGCATCCGGGCGGATTTCCTCCAACGAAGTGGTAGATGCCACAGACAGTGTCTCTGCCAGCTCCGAAGCCGAAGCCTTCGTCCGGCTATACACTTGCAACACGTCACAACCCGTCTTTTGCAGGGCCTTACCCAAGTGGGTGGCTACATTGCCGGCCCCTATCAGCACCACTTTATTCAGCGCCATACTTATGAAGATGTACTTTTTCCCACTGCAAGTGCTCTTCGTTGAACGGCTTGCGTTCCATGCCTTTATGACCGACAGCCACAATGCTCAGCACCTGCAACTGAAGGGGGATGTCCAACGCTTCATGCACGAACTCGCCCGAAGGGATTCCTTCTTCTGTAAAGCGCTCGCGCACCTGTATCCAGCAGCTTCCAAGGCCCAAGTCTTCAGCTTGCAGCTGAATCAAGATGGAGGCGATGGCCGCATCTTCTATCCACACGTCGCTGGCCAAAGGGTCGGCAAGGACCACGATAGCCAAGGCGGCGTCCTTCAGGAAAGAAGAACCCATGTTCTTGCAATGCGAGAGTTTCTCCAACATCTGTTTGTCATCCACCACTACAAACTGCCAGCAGTTGGTCCGCTTGGAAGAAGGTGCCATCAGGGCGGCTTTGAGCAAAGCCACGACTTGGTCCTGTGTCAGTTCTTCGTCGGTGAACTTTCTCATGCTGCGTCTGTTCTTTATTAAGTCGCTGAATTGTTCCATATTATCAATGTCAATTGTTTAAATCATTTAAATCCGTTACAAAGTTACCATTATTCTGTCAAAACACTCATCCGTACAACGGAAGAATATTGTTTTCCTGGCATTCATTATTCCAAGCATTTGTCATTCTACACATCCTTGTCATTCAGAGCGAAGCGAAGAATCTCGGTAACATCCACGTTAACATCCACTATACCCATTCTAATTCCACAGCCAAATTCCAAAAATGAGGATTCAAGCTCATAATCAAAGTTTCTTTCTTCCTTCTGCTCCATCCTTTTATTTCCTTTTCACGAACAATTGCTTCTTCCACATTGTTATAAAATTCATAATAAAGCAACGAATGACACCGGTATCTTTTAGTAAATCCTTCTACCACTCCATTCTTGTGTTCCATATATCTGCGATATAAATCATTGGTCACACCAGTGTATAACACCGAATGCGATTTGTTTGTCATTATATACACCCAATATTGATGAATGTTTCCCATTACTTTATGTTACCGAGATCCTTCGCTTCGCTCTGGATGACAATGATTGCTGAACAAGTTTATAGTTCACTTATTTAAACGACAAATATACGATTTTGCGACGTATTCTCAATAAAAAAGAATAATTTTGCAAAACATGGCTATCCGTTTGACCACATATCACCCCGGAAACGACATCCCCGAATTGCCGGGATGCCGCGTAGAGCATTCCAACGAACTGTTTCACGTATACGAGCAGACGAAGGGATACACCCCACTGCTGATTGTCGCCTACGACGAAGAACGTCCGGTAGCCAAGCTATTGTCCGTTGTCAGGAAGAGCGTACGCCTCTTTCCCCCATCCATCATCAAGCGATGCGAAATCTATGGTGACGGAGAATACTTTGAGGGAGCGGACAAAGACATGCTGTTCGGCGAAATGCTGGAATATCTTACTCACGAAATTTTACAGAAATCCTTCCTCATCGAGTTCCGCAACCTGGAGTCTCCCCTCTTCGGTTACAAGCATTTCCGGGCAAACCATTACTTCCCAGTCAACTGGCTACGCGTATATAATTCTTTACACGACACAACCCCCGACGAACGGATGGAGCCTTCGCGCAGACGCCAGATAAACCGAGCCGTCAAGCATGGCGCCACCACCCGAAAGATAGAGACGGAAGAAGAGCTCGAAGCCTTCCTCAAAATGCTGAAGAATGCCTATTCGTCCAAAATCAGGAAACATTTCCCCGACATCAATTTCTTCCGCGAACTGGCCAAGCAATATCCCGACAAGGAGATTGCCCGCATCTTCGTCACCCTATACAAAGGGAAAGTCATCGGAGGAGCCTTCTGCATCTACTCGGGAGGCGATGCATACCTCTGGTTCTCAGGGGGCATGCGCAAGACTTACCCCTGGCTGTATCCCGGTGCGATGGCCATATGGGAAGCACTCAACGATGCCCATCGGGAGGGATACCGCCACTTCGAGTTCATGGATGCCGGACTCCCGTTCGAGAAGTTCGGTTACCGCGATTTCATCCTGGGCTTCGGAGGCAAGCAAGTAAGCACCCGCAGATGGTTCCGTTTCCGCTGGGGATGGCTCAACAGAATCGCCAGCTTATTGTATAGATAATTTACCCATCCGACCTTCTTCAAGACACATTCAGCCAAGCGTCACTTTCTTTCGTCTAAAACGACATTTCATCCCCCGTAAAGCATCACTTTCTGAAAAGCTGGAAGCAAAATTTCATCAAGCAACCATCCGTGTCCGTCCGAAAGAAAAATTCTTTTCACAAAAGCAAAGATAATTGAAGAAATATTTCTTCATTTCATGCAAAATGTTTTTCTTTGTGGTAATTTACTTGTAAAACAAATAACTCTTTTATAAAAATTTAAACAAAAGCAAAGCATCATGAAAATTTCACACATCGAGCACTTAGGTATTGCCGTAAAGAGCATCGAAGAAGCGTTGCCCTATTATGAAAACGTGTTGGGCCTGAAATGCTACAACATCGAAACAGTGGAAGACCAGAAAGTTAGAACCGCTTTCCTGAAAGTCGGAGATGTTAAAATCGAGCTCCTCGAGCCGACAAGCCCTGAAAGCACCATCGCCAAGTTCATCGAAAAGAACAACGGCAACGGAGGCATGCATCACTTGGCATTTGCCGTAGAAGATGGTGTAGCCAATGCTTTGGCAGAAGCTGAAGGTACAGGCATCCGCCTCATCGACAAGGCACCTCGCAAGGGAGCTGAAGGCTTGAACATCGCCTTCCTTCACCCCAAGTCAACCCTCGGCGTATTGACAGAACTTTGTGAAAACCCGAACAAATAAACCCAAGTTATAAATCATAAATCAATAAGAAGATGAGCAATCAACTTGAAAAGATACAAGAGCTTATTGAACGCCGTGCAACGGCACGTTTAGGTGGTGGTGAAAAGGCCATTGCCAAGCAACATGAAAAAGGAAAGTTCACTGCACGCGAACGCATCGCCATGCTGTTGGACGAAGGTAGTTTCGAAGAAATGGACATGTTCGTTGAACATCGTTGTACTAACTTCGGCATGGAAAAGAAGCACTATCCTGGCGACGGTGTAGTAACCGGTTGTGGTACCATCGACGGACGTCTGGTATACGTATTCGCACAGGACTTTACCGTAGCTGCCGGCTCACTCTCTGAAACCATGTCATTGAAGATATGTAAGGTAATGGACCAAGCCATGAAGATGGGCGCTCCTTGTATCGGTATCAACGACTCGGGTGGTGCACGTATCCAGGAAGGTATCAACGCCTTGGCAGGCTACTCTGAAATCTTCCAACGCAATATCCTCGCATCAGGTGTAATCCCACAGATTTCAGGTATCTTCGGTCCTTGCGCCGGCGGTGCCGTATACTCACCTGCCCTCACCGACTTCACATTGATGATGGAAGGTACTTCGTACATGTTCCTCACTGGACCTAAGGTAGTGAAGACTGTGACCGGTGAAGACGTGACTCAAGAAGAACTTGGTGGTGCAAGCGTACACTCAACCAAGAGTGGTGTCACTCACTTCACCGCTGAAACAGAAGAAGAAGCTTTGGCACTCATCCGCCAATTGTTGAGCTACATCCCACAGAACAATCTGGAAGAAGCTCCTTATTTGGATTGCACCGACCCGATTGACCGTCTGGAAGACTCATTGAACGAAATCATTCCTGACAGCCCGAACCAACCATACGATATGTATGAAGTAATCGGCGCTATCGTAGACAACGGCGAATTCCTCGAAGTTCAGAAGGACTATGCCAAGAACATCATCGTAGGTTTCGCA
Source organism: Bacteroidaceae bacterium (assembly GCA_017503235.1). Classification (GTDB taxonomy): domain Bacteria; phylum Bacteroidota; class Bacteroidia; order Bacteroidales; family Bacteroidaceae; genus Phocaeicola. Next base: position 12,060 of record JAFVTL010000123.1, read on the forward strand.
CGCTTCAATGGCCAGTCAGTAGGTATCGTAGCCAACCAGCCTAAGTTCCTGGCAGGTGTATTGGACTGCAACGCATCTCGTAAGGGTGCCCGCTTCGTTCGTTTCTGCGACGCCTTCAACATTCCTTTGGTTACATTGGTAGACGTACCGGGTTTCCTCCCAGGTACAGGTCAGGAATACAATGCAGTAATCCTCCACGGTGCGAAGTTGCTCTACGCTTACGGCGAAGCTACTGTGCCTAAGGTAACTGTAACCTTGCGTAAGTCTTATGGTGGTTCACACATCGTGATGAGCTGTAAGCAACTCCGTGGCGACATGAACTACGCATGGCCAACTGCAGAAATCGCCGTAATGGGTGGTGCAGGTGCCGTTGAAGTATTGTATGCACGCGAAGCCAAGGATCAAGAAGATCCGGCCAAGTTCCTCGCTGAAAAGGAAGCCGAATACACCAAGCTGTTCGCCAATCCGTACAACGCAGCGAAGTATGGCTACATTGACGATGTTATCGAACCGCGCAACACTCGTTTCCGCGTAATTCGTGCATTGCAGCAATTGCAGACCAAGAAGTTGGCCAACCCTGCCAAGAAGCATGGTAATATACCTTTGTAATCACACTAAAAACAAGAAGTTATATGAATAAAACAAAAATCGGACTGCTTCTGTCTTTAGCGTTGATGCTGGGATTGACTTCATGCGGTGAGCAGAAGTCCAACACCAAGCTGATTCTGAATGAAGTGCTGATTGAAAATGGAAGCAACTTCCAGGACGACTATGGTGTACATAGCGCATGGATTGAAGTATTCAACAAGTCATACACCAGTGCCGACCTTGCCGGCTATCAGCTCCGCATGAGCAATCAACAAGGGGATACAGTCACCTATTCCATTCCTAAAGGTGATGTGCTTACACTTGTCAAGCCGCGTCAGCACGCCTTGTTCTGGGCAGACGGCCAACCCAACCGAGGTACTTTCCATACCAACTTCATCATGAATGGTAGTACAGATACCTGGGTAGGTCTTTATGACTCTGGTAAAAAGCTGATAGACCAGATTGTTATTTCCGCCAATACCTTGCAAGCCAACCAATCGTATGCACGCATTAGTGATGCATCTGAAGAATGGGAAGTTAAAGGTGCAGAAGAGAGTAAATATGTAACTCCAAGTACCAATAACAAGACCTTGTCGGGCAATGCCAAGATGGAAAAGTTCCAAAGTCACGACAGTGCAGGTGTTGGTATGTCCATCACTGCCATGGGAGTAGTATTCTTCGGCCTGCTGGTATTGTACATTTCTTTCCGTTTCATCGGAAAGGCTTCGGTAGCTATGTCACGCCGTCGTGCTATGAAGAGCAAGGATATCACTTGCAAGGAAGAAGCCAAGGAAAAGAAACTGGGTGAAGCTCCTGGTGAAGTGTTCGCAGCTATTGCCATGGCCATGCACGAATCACAGAACATGCACGACGTAGAAGACACCGTGCTTACCATCACTCGTGTAAAACGCAGCTATTCTCCATGGAGTTCGAAGATTTACACATTGCGCGAAACTCCCAAAAAATAATCAATCACCTTTAATTATAATAAGAACATGAAAGAATATAAATATAAAATCAATGGCAATCTGTACAATGTAGTCATTGGAGACATTGACGACAACATTGCCCATGTAGAAGTGAACGGAACCCACTACAATGTGGAAATGGAAAAGAAGCAGAAGGCTGCCGCACCGGTTGCAAGACCTCGCCCTGCTGCCGCTGCTCCTGCCAGTGTAAAACCTGCCAAGCCAGCCGCATCCAAGGGTGGTGTGAAGTCTCCACTTCCAGGTGTTATTCTTGACATCAAGGTGAAGGAAGGCGATGAAGTGAAGAAGGGACAAACTGTCATCATCCTCGAAGCCATGAAGATGGAAAACAGCATCAATGCCGATCGCGACGGAAAGGTTGCTTCTATCAAGGTAAGCAAGGGAGAATCTGTTCTAGAAGGTACTGACCTCATAATCATTGAATAATATGGGAGAATTTATAGATTTCATTGGTAGAAACCTTGCCGACTTCTGGACCTATACAGGTTTTGCCAACGCTACAGTTGGCCACCTGATTATGATTTTGGTCGGCCTGGTATTCATCTACCTGGCAGTCGCTCACGAATTTGAGCCCATGCTGCTGATTCCAATCGGTTTCGGTATGCTTATCGGTAACATACCTTTCAACATGGAAGCAGGCTTGAAGGTCGGCATCTACGAAGAAGGTTCTGTATTGAACATCCTGTATCAAGGGGTAACATCCGGGTGGTATCCGCCACTCATCTTCCTGGGTATCGGGGCGATGACCGACTTCTCGGCTTTGATATCCAATCCTAAGTTGATGCTGGTAGGTGCAGCCGCTCAGTTCGGTATCTTCGGTGCCTACATGATTGCCTTGGCCCTCGGTTTCGACCCGATGCAAGCCGGTGCTATTGGTATCATCGGTGGTGCTGACGGTCCTACCGCTATCTTCCTTTCTTCGAAGTTGGCACCTAACTTGATGGGAGCCATTGCGGTATCAGCCTATTCTTACATGGCCTTGGTGCCGGTTATTCAGCCACCTATCATGCGTCTCTTGACTACCAAGAAAGAACGCGTGATGCGTATGCCGGCTCCTCGCGTAGTATCACACACTGAAAAGGTAATGTTCCCTATCATCGGTTTGTTGCTCACTTGCTTCCTCGTACCATCCGGTTTGCCATTACTCGGTATGCTGTTCTTCGGTAATTTGTTGAAGGAAAGTGGTGTAACCCGTCGTTTGGCCGAAACAGCCCGTGGTCCGCTGATTGACACCATCACTATCCTCCTCGGTTTGACCGTAGGTGCTTCTACCCAAGCATCTGAGTTCTTGACATTCGATTCAGTACTTATCTTCGGTTTGGGTGCGTTGTCATTCATTATCGCTACCACATCAGGAGTGCTCTTTGTGAAAATCTTCAACCTCATTCTTCCGAAGGAAAAGAAGATCAATCCGTTGATTGGTAATGCCGGTGTATCCGCAGTGCCCGATGCGGCTCGTATTTCTCAGACTGTAGGTTTGGAATACGACCCTACCAACTATCTGTTGATGCACGCCATGGGTCCGAACGTAGCAGGTGTAATCGGTTCGGCTGTAGCTGCCGGTATCTTGCTCGGATTCTTGATGTAATCCTTCCAACCAAGTATAATAAAAAAGGTGTTTCGCTTGAAACACCTTTTTTTATTTCTAACCAAAGAATCGAAATCTCCTTAGGGAACTCTTGATTCAATCTTATAATAAACAGCTGTACCGCTTGCTGTCACCATCAGCATGCTGCTGTTTCCGCCTACGGTTTCAAAGTCAAGGTCAACACCTATCACCGCATTGGCACCCAATTTCACGGCTTGCTCCTCCATTTCACGCAAAGCAGTTTCCTTCGCCTGACGAAGAACTTCTTCATAAGAAGCTGAACGTCCGCCCACGATGTCGCGTACACTTGCAAAAAGGTCGCGCACCAAGTTAGCACCAATGATTGTTTCGCCTGACACGATACCATAATAACGGGTAATGTCATGTCCTTCAATGTTGGGAGTTGTAGTAATTAACATAGTATAAATTTTTAGAGGTTATTATAAAGTAATGTTTTTCATTTCTTATACGCAATCGTACCTGTCGCCTGGTTGGTAGGCATGACCAGCACTTCGGCTATCTGCATGTACTCGGGAGCCGATGCTGCAAAGTAAGCCACTTCAGCTATATCCTCGCCTGTGAGCGGACGGATACCTTTATATACATTGTCGGCCTTTTCCTTGTCGCCACGGAAGCGAATGACGGAGAAGTTGGTTTCTACCATGCCCGGCTTGATATTGGTAACACGAAGCGGCGTATCCACCAAGTCGATGCGAAGACCATCCGACAATGCTTTCACCGCTGCCTTGGTAGCACAATACACACTGCCCCCCGGATAAGCTGCATCGCCAGCTATGGAACCGATGTTGATGATGTGTCCACATCCACGTTCCACCATGCCCGGCACCACCATTCGTGTCATAGCCAGGAGCGACTTGATGTTGGTATCAATCACAATGTCCCATTCATCCAGGTCGCCTTCATGCTCCTTGTCCATACCGATTACCAGACCGGCATTGTTAATCAAAACATCGATTGCTTTCCACTCTTCAGGAAGTGAGGCCAACGCATCAGCTGCGGCCTTGCGATTGCGCACATCAAAGGGCAACACATAACAAGCCGTGCCATATTTTTCCTTCAATTCTTGCGCCAAGGCTTCGAGTTTGTCGGCACTGCGGGAATTCAAAATCAGCTTGGCTCCTTCCGAGGCAAACTTGCGGGCACATCCCTCGCCAATACCGCTTGACGCACCAGTTATCAATATGATTTTATTCATTTCTCAGATTATTAGATTTATTCATGCCGTAAAATTACACAATTGTTGTAATTTTGTCGATAGAAACCAAAGAAAAAAAATGAATATATTCCAAAAAATGATTGCTACGGCACTGAATATTGCCGAGCGTCAAGTAAACAATACCCTTACTTTGCTCGAAGGAGGCGCTACCATCCCTTTCATCAGCCGCTATCGTAAGGAAGCGACTGGAGGGTTGGACGAAGTGCAGATAGGCGAAATCAAGGAGCGCTACGACAAGTTGTGCGAAATGGAGAAACGGAAGGAAACCATCCTGAAGACCATTGAAGAACAAGGAAAGCTGAGCGTGGATCTGAAGAATCGCATCGAAGCCTGTTGGGATGCCACTGAACTGGAAGACATTTACCTTCCCTTCAAGCCCAAGCGGAAGACTCGCGCCGAAGTGGCCCGCCAAAAGGGATTGGAGCCGCTTGCCACCCTTCTGATGATGCAACGGGAAAACAACCTCATGACCCGAGTGCGTACTTTCATCAAAGGAGAAGTGAAGGACGAAGAGGATGCATTGAAGGGTGCACGCGACATCATAGCCGAACAAGTGAGTGAAGACGAGCGCTCGCGCAACAAACTTCGCAACCAATTCACGCGTCACGCCATCATCTCTTCGAAAGTCGTGAAGGGGAAAGAGGAGGAAGCCATCAAATACAAGGATTATTTCGACTTCAGCGAGCCCTTGAAACGATGTACCTCGCACCGCCTCCTGGCCATCCGACGTGGCGAGGCAGAAGGATTCCTGAAAGTGACCATCTCGCCCGACGAAGAAGAATGCACCGAACAGTTGGAAAGAAGCTACGTGCGTGGTAACAACGAATGTAGCCAACAGGTGAAAGAGGCCGTCCGCGATGCTTACAAACGCCTTTTAAAGCCCAGTATCGAAACGGAATTTGCCAACGAGAGCAAGAGGAAAGCCGACGAAGAGGCCATCCGGGTCTTTGCAGGTAACCTCCGCCAATTGCTTCTGGCTCCCCCTTTGGGACAGAAACGGGTGATGGGTATCGACCCGGGCTATCGGACCGGATGTAAGGTGGTATGTCTTGATGCGCAAGGCAATCTGTTGCACAACGAGACCATCTATCCCCATCCCCCAAAGAGCGAACATGCCTTGTCGGCACGAAAGCTCACCAAGTTAGTGGAGCAATACCGGATAGAAGCCATCGCCATCGGGAATGGTACGGCCAGCCGAGAAACGGAAGCCTTTGTTACCAACCTGCGCTACGACCGCAAGATACAGGTGTTCGTAGTGAGCGAGGACGGAGCATCCATCTACTCGGCTTCAAAAACCGCCCGCGAAGAATTTCCCGACTACGACGTGACTGTCAGAGGCGCCGTCTCCATCGGCCGCCGATTGATGGACCCGTTGGCCGAACTGGTCAAGATCGACGCCAAGAGCATCGGCGTAGGCCAATACCAACACGATGTGGACCAAACGGCCTTGAAGAAATCACTTGACACAACGGTGGAAAGCTGCGTCAACTCCGTAGGCGTGAACCTGAACACCGCCAGCCGGCATCTGCTGACCTACGTTTCGGGATTAGGACCAGTCCTTGCCCAAAACATCGTAGACTATCGGGCTGAGAACGGTGCCTTCACCTCACGCAAGGAATTGATGAAGGTACCCCGCATGGGTGCCAAAGCCTTCGAACAATGTGCCGGATTCCTCCGCATCCCCGGAGCCAAGAACCCGCTGGACAACTCGGCCGTACACCCGGAAAGCTATGCCGTTGTGGAAAATATTGCCAAGGACATGGGATGCTCGGTAGAGGAACTAATCAAGAACAAGGAGCTGAGAAGCCGGATTGACATCCGGAAATATGTGAACGACAAAGTGGGACTCCCCACCCTGACCGACATCATGGAAGAACTGGAAAAACCCGGACGCGACCCTCGACAAGCCATCAAGGTGTTCGAGTTCGACAAGAGTGTGAAGACCCTTGACGACCTGAAGGAAGGGATGGTACTGCCCGGCATTGTGACGAACATCACCAACTTCGGCTGCTTTGTCGATGTAGGCATCAAGGAAAACGGGCTGATACACGTATCACAACTCAGCCGCGAGTTTGTGAGCGACCCTACTGCCGTGGTCAGCATCCACCAGCATGTGGAAGTCAAGGTCATCGGCATCGACCGCGAACGGAAACGAATAAGTATGAGTATGATATTGGATTAGAAAACAGAATAGCCATGAACGAAATCACCCTTTGGTTTGTCTTCTACAAAGACCAGCTTCTGATGGTCCAGCACAACGACGGATACCACATACCCGCCAGCGAAGAGCCCCCAGTGAAAGTGCCCATAGGAAGCACCGTACACAGCATTGGCAACTTGAAAGGAATGCCTTGCAAAGCTTACGCCCTACACACTCCCATATCGGGCGAGGAAGCGCCCCAACGCGTCATGATGGGACTGCGCGCCTCGTACGACCACCTTCCCTTCGAGGAATATTACAAGGGAGGCAAAGCTTTCGAAATATTGAACTGGGACCAGAACACCCGTTATTGTCCGTCGTGCGGCGTGCCTACCCACCAGATTTCCGACATCGGGAAGAAATGTCCCGAATGCCGTCAGGAGTTCTATCCCCACATCTCGCCCGCCACCATTGTGCGAATCACCCGTGGAGACAGCATCCTCATGGTGCGTGCCCGCAATTTCCGGGGAACCTACTATGGTCTGGTGGCCGGTTTCCTCGAGGCGGGAGAAACGCTGGAAGAGTGTGTACACCGTGAAGTGATGGAAGAGACCGGCATCCGCATCAAGAATCTGAAATACTTCGGAAGCCAGCCATGGCCCTACCCCAGTGGCGTGATGATAGGCTTCACCGCCGAATACGAAAGTGGCGACATCAAGCTTCAGGACGAGGAACTCTGTGCCGGCGCCTTCTTCGACCGCGACAACCTGCCCGAAATTCCCCGCAAGATGAGTCTGGCACGCACCCTCATCGACGACTGGATAAACCAATAAAGAACTGTAAACACGTACGTACAGATACAACGACACGGACGCATGGAGCAAGCCTCGCGTACGTCCGTGTCTTTATATGTCTGCATACGTGGCGATAGGCCCCTTATCCCACTTTGTCAGCTATATCCTTCGCCTTGTCACCAATGGCATCCATTGCATCAGCAGCCTGACATTTAGCCTTTGAAGCGGCACAATACATTTTTTCCTTCCATGCTTTCGCCTTGTCTGTACGTGCAAACAGGCAAAGCAACGCTCCTACTACGGAGCCGATACCCAATCCGAGCAAAAATTTACATTTTCCCATAAGTCTTTTAGTTTTAGGATGATTAAACAATAAAGGGGAAGACACATCCGTGTCCCTCCTTCCACCCTGTACAAACATCGCCTTACGGCCGAATGTTCAGCCATTAACAACTATTGGGGATGCCGATGGAGGAAGAAGCCGTGTTTTTCCGACTACAAATTTCACATTTTCACAAAATATGCCTATTTTTGTAAGAGATAAATCAATGACCATGAAAGCACACGACTCCATCACTCCTGAAATGATACAGGAAGATATGCGCTACCTCCAACTTCTGTCGAGGAGCTTCCCCACCATTGCCGAGGCCAGCAAGGAAATCATCAACCTCGAGGCCATCCAGAACCTGCCGAAAGGCACCGAACACTTCCTGGCCGACCTGCACGGCGAATATGAAGCCTTCCAGCATGTATTGAGAAATGCTTCGGGCGCCATCAAACGCAAGGTGAACGAAATATTCGGCGACACATTGGGCAAGGACGAGAAGAAGGAACTATGCACACTCATCTATTATCCCGAACAGAAACTGGTGCTGGTCAGAAACGAGGAAAAAGACCTCGACGAATGGTACGCAACGACCTTGAACAAACTGGTCATGGTATGCCGCAACGTATCCTCCAAATACACCCGTTCGAAGGTGCAGAAGTCACTTCCCAAGGAGTTCTCATACATCATCCAGGAACTTCTGCACGAAAACAGCATGGAGCCCAACAAGCAGGCTTACATCAATGTCATCATCAGCACCATCATCTCTACAGGCCGTGCCGCCGACTTCATTGCGGCTATCTGTAACTTGATACAACGCCTCACCATTGACACTCTGCACATTCTGGGCGACATCTTTGACCGAGGCCCCGCTCCGCACAAGATTATGGACATCCTGTGCAACTACCATAACTTCGACATCCAATGGGGCAACCACGACATCCTCTGGATGGGTGCCGCTTCGGGCAACACCTGCTGTATGGCCAACGTACTCCGACTGGCTATGCGCTTCGGCAACCTTTCGGTACTGGAAGACGGCTATGGCATCAACCTCCTTCCACTGGCTACCTTCGCCATGGAAACCTATGCCGACGACCCCTGCACCCTGTTCGGCCCCAAGCTGGACGAGAACAACAGCCACAAGGAAAAAACCTTGCGCATGATTGCCCAGATGCACAAGGCCATCAGCATTATCCAGTTCAAGCTCGAAGCCGAAATCATCCAGCGACGCCCCGAGTTTGAAATGGACGACCGCATGTTGCTTCATCGCATCGACTTCAAGCGAAACGTACTGATACTGAACGGAAAAGAATACGAATTAAGAGACTCGTTCCTGCCTACCGTCAACCCCGACGACCCTTACAGACTGACCCCCGAGGAACAGGAAATCATGGAAAAGCTGCACCACTCATTCGTGAGCAGCGAGAAACTGCGCCAACACATGAAGTGCCTCTTCCGCTACGGATGCATGTACACCATCAGCAACTCCAACCTGTTGTTCCACGCATCGGTTCCCCTCAATGCTGACGGAAGCCTGAAGGACGTGAACATCGCCGGCAAGACTTACAAAGGGCGCAAGCTGCTTGAAAAGGTGGGACACCTCATCCGCACCGCTTTCTTCACCGAGGAAGAGAGCGAAGCGAAGAAGTTCGCCCGCGACTATGTGTGGTACCTGTGGTGTGGCAAAGATTCCCCGGCCTTCGACAAGGACAAAATGGCCACTTTCGAACGCTACTTCCTAAAGGAAAAGGAACTGCACAAGGAGACCAAAGGCTATTACTATACCCTGCGCGAGAACGAGGACGTCTGCGAGATGCTTCTGAACGAATTCGGTGTAGAAGGGCCCTATCGCCACATCATCAACGGACATGTGCCCATCAAGGCCATCAAGGGTGAAACACCTATCAAGAACAGCAAGATGATGGTCATCGACGGCGGATTCTCCAAGGCCTACCACTCCGAAACGGGCATTGCGGGATATACCCTGGTATACCATTCACGCGGATTCCAGCTCATCCAGCACGAGCCGTTCACCTCCATGCAGAAGGCCATCGAAGAGGGTCAAGACATCAAGTCGAGTACACAGATTGTCGAAATGAGTACCCAACGGATGATGGTAAAGGATACGGACAAAGGGCGCAACTTGTCAAATCACATCTTTGACTTGCGAAAACTATTACTTGCCTACCGCATCGGCCTCATCAAGGAACGGACCATCTAATTGCCGTTGGTTTCTCAACGCCTTTCCGATACGTTGTCGGGCGGCATTGAACAGCACATTCCATTACAACGATTCGTTACAAAAAAAGCAGGAACATGATACCATGTCCCTGCTTTTTATATGCTATTTCTCAAGGGGAAAGATTACACCAGTTTGTTTGTCAACGAATCGGGGAAAATCACTGAAGGAGTGAATTTCTTTGCTTCTTCAAAGTCCATCATGGCATATGACATGATGATGATGACATCCCCAACCTGTACCTTGCGGGCAGCAGCTCCGTTCAGGCAGATGCATCCCGAACCCCGTTCGCCCTTGATGATGTAGGTTTCAAACCGTTCACCATTGTTGTTGTCTACAACGTGCACCTTCTCGCCCGCTATCAGGTTGGCAGCATCCATCAGATCTTCATCGATGGTGATGCTTCCCATGTAGTTCAGATTGGCTTCGGTCACCCGTGCACAATGAATCTTGGACTTCAACACTTCAATCATCATAGTCATTCCTTGTATTTAATGTTATCAATCAAGCGTACTTCTCCGCAATAGACGGTGATGCAACCCACCACGTACGGCGCATCTTCCCAGGTGGATATCTTCTGCAAGGTCACTCCGTCGACGATTTCAAAGTATTCCAGCTCCAGTCCTTCAGCTTCGGCTATGGCCTTTTCCACGAACTGCTGTGTTTCCTCCACGCTGTGGCCGGCGGCCCATTCGAGGCTTTTGAACAGGGTCTTTGAAATGTTCAGTGCCTGCTGGCGTTGCTCTTCGCTCAGACGAGCGTTGCGGCTGCTCAGTGCCAGACCGTCCTTTTCGCGCACAATGGGACATCCCACTATCTGGAGGGGGAACTCCATCTGCTTCACCATTTCACGGATGATGGCCAGTTGTTGGAAATCCTTCTCACCGAAGTAGGCCTTGTCGGGTTCCACCATCATGAAGAGTTTGCTCACTATCTGACACACCCCGTTGAAATGTCCCGGACGATACTTTCCTTCCATCACCGTGTCGAGCGGTGCATAGCTGAATGTTCTTGTATCGGGTTCGGGATATACTTCCTCAACCGAGGGAGCGAAGACGATGTGTGCGCCCTCCTTCTCGAGCAACGCACAGTCTGCATCGAGCGTGCGAGGATATTTAATCAAGTCGTTGGGGTCGTTGAATTGGGTCGGATTCACAAAGTCGCTGACTACCACCACGTCGTTTTCGGCTACGGCACGCTTCACCAGCGAAGCATGTCCTTCGTGCAGTGCGCCCATGGTCGGTACCAGTCCGATAGACTTGCCTTGCTTGCGCAAAGCGTCCAGCTCCGTACGCAGTTCCTGAATGGTCTGTATCAATTTCATTTTTGTCGTTTTTTACTAAAAACTCAACAATTCGGGTGCAAAGTAAGCCATTATTTGGGAGATAACGAAGAAAAATGCAATTTATTATTGGAGTCTTAACAATTCATAAAGATAAATTAAGGATGTGATTTTACCTCCCACTTCAATATTTTTTTGTATCTTTGCACTCAATAAGAGAACGATAGAAAGATGAAGGCAAGTAAAGTATTATTCATTACTCAAGAGATTACCCCGTACGTAGCAGAAACAGAAGTGTCCACCTTTGGCAGAAAGGTGCCACAGGCCATTCAGGAGACAGGTCGAGAAATCCGTACCTTCATGCCTAAATGGGGAAACGTGAACGAACGCAGAAACCAGTTGCATGAAGTTATCCGCCTTTCGGGCATGAACCTGATTATCGACGATACGGACCATCCGCTGATTATCAAGGTAGCCTCCATCCCCTCGGCACGTATGCAGGTGTATTTCATCGACAACGATGACTACTTCCAGCACCGCCTCTTGGCGAAGGATGAAAACGATGAGGAATATGACGACAACGACGAACGCGCCGTGTTCTATGCTCGTGGCGTGTTGGAAACCGTCAAGAAGCTCCGTTGGTATCCCGGCATCATCCATTGTCAGGGTTGGGCCAGCGCCATCGTTCCCCTCTATGTAAAGAAGGCCTACAATGAAGACCCGTCGTTCAGAGACGCCAAGGTTGTGTTCTCGCTCTTCGACGACAAGTTGGAGAAACCCCTCCAGGCCGACATCATCAACAAGCTGATGCTGAAGGGTATTGACAGAAGCGAAGTGGAGAGCATCCTCCCTGCCAATGCCAACTATGACGACCTCATGAAGCTGGCCATCTCCTACTCCGACGGTGTAATCCAGAGCAGTCCGAATGTCAACCCCGAGTTGTTGGAATATGCCCGCAGCAAGAATATCCCGGTACTCGAATATCATCCGTTCGAAACGTTTGCCGAAGCTTGCAACAAGTTCTACAGCGAAATCTGCCCTGAAGAACAAGAAGAAGAATAACCCTCATTTTGAAATGAACATGATGAAAATCAAACATCTCTATCTCTATATCCTGCTTCTGGCCGGTGTCGTTTGCAGTTGTGACGACTCTACCAAAGGCATTGGGAACAGCGCCATTGCTGTGGGGGACTCCATCCCCGCCGGTGCCGCCAACTACGACGTCATCACCCGCTCCATTCTGGCCGATTCGGTATACGCCCGTACAAGCACCGCTTATCTGGGACGCTACACCGACCCCACCTTCGGCGAATTTACTGCCGATTTCATCGCCCAGTTCAATTGCGGTGACAACTTCGCCTTTCCCGAAACCATCCAGGAGATTACCGGCCTGCAGCTCCGTCTGTACTACAGCAGCTACTTCGGCGACTCGCTGAATGCCATGCGCCTTCAGATTGACTCGTTGAGCCAGGTCATCCCCGAAAACGAACTGAGTACCTTCTACACCAGCCTCAATCCTGAGCAATACTACAACCCCAGCGCCAAGCCATTGGCACGCAAGGCATTCTCGGCCAGAGGTATCTCGGCAGGCGACTCCACCTACACCACGACGAACAGTTACGGAGGCAGCTCCAGCTACACCACCTACTGGCAGGACGTCAAGCTCCCTACCAGCATGGCGCAGGACATGTATGACAAGTACCTCACCCACCGTGAATACTACAAGGACTCCGAGGCATTCATCAACAACGTGCTGAAGGGTATCTACGTGCGCTGCACCCATGGCGACGGTACCATATTATATATAGACGACATCCGTCTGTTCATCAACTTCGACTACATGGTCGAAAGTTCGTCCGGCCGCGTGGACTCCATCGCTGAAGGTCTCTCCATGTTCACCGCCAGCAAGGAAGTCATCCAGGCCAACCGTTTCCAGAACTCCGAACGTCTGAAGGAATTGACCGAGGACAAGAGCTGCACCTATTTGAAGACTCCTGCCGGCATCTTTACCGAAGCCGAACTGCCTATCGACGAGATAGCCGAGGTTCACCGTCGCGACACGCTCAACTCCGTAGCCATCACCTTCACCCGCTACAACGAAAAGGAAACTTCGAAGTTCGAAATGGGCATCCCCGAATACTTGCTCATGGTGAGAAAGAGCGACATGCACACTTTCTTTGAAAAGAACGAGACATTCGATAACCAGACCTCCTTCATCGCCTCCTACGCACAATCGGGCGAATCGGGCAACACCTATTCCTTCAACAACATTGCTCCCCTCATCAGCAAATGTCTGCAGGAAAAGGCGGACGGCACGGCCAAGGACGACTGGAACAAAGTGGTGCTGATTCCTGTCAAGGTGGAAACCGACACGCAGGGCAACATCATCGGTGTAAAGAGTAACCTCAACATGGAAAGCGCCCGTCTGAAAGGTGGCGAGGACAACCCCGTCCAGCTGAAGATACTCTACACCACATTCTGACAAGACATTTCATGGTTGTTAATTTTTTAATCAACCGAGGAGAGGGTGTCCGCCGGGCACTCTCTCTTCTTTTTGGGGAGTCCGATTGCAAACCGTCACTTTACCCGGAACAAAGCTACACTTTGCGCGCAATAAAGCATTGCTTTCGTCCGTTCAACTGACAGGGCAAATATACAATCCCTGCAAAGCGTTTGTCAAGCATTGGTGGGGACATCCATGCGTCATATCCCATTTTGTGGGGTGAAGTCCTTGTTTTGTGAGGTGACTCCGTCGAGTTACCCATCAACACCTGCAAGTACTCACCCATAATCGGGACGACCACCCGGTTTCAGTAATTTCAGTGATTTCAGTAAATTTTTCCATAGGTACCCTTGGGATGAATAACTTAAAACTAATAATTATTATATATAATATATAATAAAATTTTATTTACATATATAAATCAAGAGAGCAGCAGCAAGTAGTAGTACAAAAATCAACTGAAATCACTGAAATTACTGAAATCCTGTCCTAAGAAAATTGACTTTTCATTCTGCATAAGTTGACTTGTTTTCTTGGGGCAGTTGACTTTTCACGATGAAAGTTTACCCCACATTCTGTAAAAAAACAAACAGGAAGGTCCCAAAAAGAAACAGGCATCGTGAATCACGATGCCTGCCCTATTATTCCAAAAAATCAATGTTCATCAAATGCCCAATGACTTCTTCACGGCTTCTACCTTTTCGGCAGCAGCGGCATTGGCGCTGGCATAGCACTTGGCACAGCCCATTTCGCCCTTCACTTCTACATAGAACTTAATCTTAGGTTCTGTACCCGACGGACGAACCGAAATCTTGCTACCGTCTTCGGTAAAGTATTGGAGCACATTGCTGGTTTCAGGCATGTCGATATCAGTTACGTTGCCTTCGCCATCAGTAGCCTTCAAAGTCTTGTAGTCCTTGGCAAGAATCACCTTAGAACCACCAATTTCCTGAGGAGGATTAGCGCGGAAGTTTTCCATCATAGCCTTGATTTCGTCGGCACCGCTCTTACCCGGCTTGGTTACACTGATTGCACATTCCTTAGAGAAACCATATTCTACATAGATTTCCATCAAGATGTCATACAATGTCTTGCCTTGGTCCTTCGCCCATGCACAGATTTCAGCCAACAGAGTACAAGCCGAAACAGCATCCTTATCGCGTACAAAGTCTTCAGCCAAGAAACCGTAGCTTTCTTCACCACCACCGATGTATTGCTTGATGCCTTCGTTCAGACGAATCTGGCGTGCAATCCACTTGAAGCCGGTGTAGCAGTCGTACATTTCGATGTTATTCTTGTCGGCTACCGCCTTGATCAATTCAGTTGTAACGATAGTCTTCACTACAAATTCATTGCCTTGCATCTTACCCATAGCGATGCGGTTCTTGATGATGTAGTACAAGAAAATCAAACAAGTCTGGTTACCGTTCACCAACACCCATTCGCCCTTGTCGTCCTTGCAAGCCATACCTACACGGTCAGCATCCGGGTCGGTTGCCATCACGATATCAGCATCAATGCTCTTGGCCAGGTTGATGGCCATAGACAAAGCTTCGGCATTTTCAGGGTTCGGAGAAATAACTGTGGGGAAGTCACCGCTCTTCACCATTTGTTCGGGCACGCAGTGTACATTTTCAAAGCCCCATTGCTTCAATGCACGTGGAACCAACATCATACCAGTACCATGAATAGGAGTAAATACGATGCTCAAATCCTTCTGACGCTTGATGACTTCCGGGTCGATAGAAATGGAGTGAACCTTGTCCAAGTATACGCTGTCCACATCTTCGCCAATGATTTGGATAAGTTCCTTATTACCTTCGAACTTGATGTCGGCAGCCGAGTTGATCTTGTTCACTTCGTCGATGATTCCCTTATCGTGTGGAGCCAACACCTGTGCACCATCGTCCCAATAAGCCTTGTAACCGTTGTATTCCTTCGGGTTGTGTGAAGCAGTCAGGATGATACCGCTCTGGCATCCGAGGTGACGGATAGCGAATGACATTTCAGGAGTAGGACGCATATCGTCGAACAAATATACCTTGATGCCATTGGCAGAGAAAATATCAGCAGAGATTTCAGCGAACAAACGGCTGTTGTTACGGCAGTCGTGGCCGATACATACAGAAATCTGTTCCAAATCCTTGAAGTTCTTGTTCAAATAGTTGGACAAGCCTTGGGTAGCGGCACCTACCGTGTAGATGTTCATGCGGTTGCTACCTACGCCCATAATACCGCGCAGACCGCCTGTACCGAATTCCAAGTCCTTGTAGAAAGCCTCAATCAAGTCGGTCTTGTCAGGGTTTTCCAACATTCTCTTCACTTCCGCTTGAGTTTCAGCATCGTAAGCCGGAGCGAGCCACTTATTGGCCTTCTCGGTTACCATTTTGATCAATTCATCATTTTCCATAATAGTATATTTATAAGGTTTAATATCCCATTAAAAACACAATTTTACAAATATATGTTATTTCGTTTGAATTATCTCATCAAAACCCAAAAAAACTTCATTAAAATACTTTATAACGGTCACCTGTGGCCTTCACCAGCTCTTCGAGGAATTCCTTCGGATAGCCCGGACGAACCACGATGGCATGACCTTCGGGAGTACGCATCAGCTTGCCGTCCTTGTCGGTTTTCTTCACTACACCGTCATTATACTTCACGATGAGATATTCGCCCAACTTCTTCCAGCTGTCGACGGCAGCCTGGGCAGTCATGCAAGTATAGTTGGTCAGGAATTCCTTGCACTTGGCTTCGTCTTTGGCCAACAGAGCCATAGCAGCCTGTTCAATACCGGCCTGAGCAGCTTCATAGGTATCTTCCAACTGGTTCTGAACCTTGCGCATATCGTCAATCATCAGGCTGTAGCGAGGTCGAACCATATCGGCCACCCAGTTATAAATCCAGAAAGCCGAGTCCCATGAGAAGGTAACAGCATCGGCCACTTCGCTGCTATAACATGCCGGCAAGCGATTAGTACAGCAATACACCGGAGCAAAAACAGTCATGTTGGCATCATCCGTACCGAACCACAACACACCACCTACAGCGTCGGGCATATTGGCACGCATCTGTGCCACGAAGGTAAAGGCCGACTGTTGGGTGGAGATGGGGCGTTCGTTGAAATACTTCTGTCCATCCACCTCGAAAGTCAGCGGTGAAAGGCGGTACGGCATTTGGAAGGCTGTAGCACCCATGTCGTTGGTAATGTCGAGCGGAGTGCCTTCATAATGGTCGCGCATAGCACGCTGGATGTCGCGCACGGACACCTTGGCAGACGGCTTGATGTAGAGGGGCATCGGTTCGTCGCTCTTGCCTTGGATGTAAGGCAGATAAGCATCGCCGATGGACTTGTTGAACATGTTATAGAAGCTCCACACACGGGCTTCGCAAGCACGCAAACCGCTGAAATCGAGCGGACAATAGGCATCAGCAAAGCTGAAGTCCTTGTTCAATCCGTCGAAGTATCCCTTTTCGCGGGCAAAGGAGATGACATCGGGAGAATAGATGCAGTTGTCCTTGTCATTGAGGGGGAACTGATGGATGCGGCTCTGGTTGGCATGGGCGGCAATGCAATCGTCCGGAATGCGGACAGCTACCCACACGGCACCCTTCACACCCGGTCCCTTGCCAATCATTTCAAGAATCCAGGCTTCGGTAGGGTCAGCGACAGAGAACGACTCACCGCTGCTGTAATAACCATACTCCTTCACCAGGTCAGTCATAATCTTGATGGCTTCCTTGGCTGTACGCGAGCGTTGGAGCGCCACGTAAATAAGGCTTCCATAGTCCATAACACCGGTGGTGTCCACCAGTTCTTCACGGCCTCCGAAGGTAGTTTCACCAATGGTCACCTGGAATTCGTTCATATTGCCGATGACATTGTAAGTCTGGCGGGCCTCCTTGATTTGTCCGAGGTACTTGCCCGTATCCCATTCGTAAATGTCGCGCATGGCATCCTTGTCGTGCAAGGCTGCAGGGTAATGATACAACTCGCCGAACATACCATACGAGTCGGCCGAATAGGACACGATGACGGAGCCGTCCTTGGAGGCTCCCTTGCCTACGATGAAGTTGGTGCAGGCCCAACCTTGGATGGCCGTCGACAGCAACAAGGCCAATCCCAACAAAATTCTTTTCTTCATTTCTTATATAGTTTAAATTACGTCTTTAAATGTATAGCTTTCACGCGCCTGGTTGCCACAATAGTCAGTCACCTCCACTGTCAATTCGTGAGGGATGCCCTTTTTCAAGCGATTGGGGTGCTTCAGTTTCAGACGGGCGTTCTTCGAACTGAAAGTGAAGAGGGCAAAGGCCCCGTCGATGTACACCTTGTAGCTCTTGATACCCGTCTCGGCATCAGTAATCTTGAATTGGATGTTCCCATTCTTCCACGCATTGCGGTTCAAAGGAACCACCCGTGGGGCAATGGTATCGATGGCCACCGCAAAGGTGCCCAATTCAGACACCGTGGCATGCATATATCCATTTTCGAACCGTCCGCCTCGGGAGGCTTTCTTTCCATTCTTCAGCTGGACAACGTAATATTTGGACATGTCCGTCACGGGAAACTTATGTACACCAATCTTCAGCGAGCAGGGTTCGTGCAAGGGCACGGGGCGGTCGTGCAGCTGATATTGATAGGACACCGCCGTTGAATCGACCAACAAACGATAGTTCAATTCCACGTCGTCGTACAGTCTTCCCTGGGGAATGGTCAGCTCCAGTCCCAGATCCCACACCATATTGTCCTCGTTCCAATGCAACAGGTTCTTTCCCTCAGGTTTCCAGGGAGCGATGGGCTGCTGTTTGCCTCTGACTACAAAGGTGTAGTCCTTGCTGTTTCCATACAAGTCGGTCAGTACATATCGGAAGTGGTAGTCTCGTTCTTCATCGATGGTCACTACTCCCCCATCTTCGTTGGCCTCAAGCATGCGCCACGGATTACCGGGAAGCACTTGCGAGCGCATAAACCAGCTGGTGCGGGTGACATACTCCTCATAATCTGTCCAGGCATTGATGGCGCGGTTTTCATCGGGCAGGAAACCATCCACCGTACTGCGGAATACTTCCGTCGAATCGACATAAAGCACTACCGAACGCACTCCATAGTTATTGTGCGTGCCGTCCATGTAGTCGTAAGCCTTGATGCCGGCCGCTATGGCTCCCCAAGCCTCCAGCGGCTTGTTCATTGCCGCCAATGGGAACGACTGCTTTTCTTGAGAGCCATTCAACACACCCTTGCCGCGTTGTGGATAAAGCATGATGTGCGTGGCGCGTGGAGGAGTGGTATCCTTTATCTTGTCCAGATAGAACTGGAGAGGGTCAATGTATTCACCCGTATCGGTCTTTCTGATTTCCATGTGCAGATGAGGGCCGAAGGAATAGCCTTCATTGCCACTCCAAGCGAAGACTTCGCCTTGGGCGAAACGGAAGCGGTCGGGTTCGAAAGTGAGGTCCACTTCGAAAGTTTCATTTTCATATTGATAATCTTCCACCACTCGGGCAATGGCAGGGTCAAACCTCAACAGATGACCATGGACGGAGGAATATCCGTTATCATGCACCATGTAGACGGCCTGTCCATATCCGCCGGGGGTAACTGTCACGCGGCTCACATAGCCGTCTGCAATGTTTCGGACAGGCTTGCCCACCACCCCTTGGGTCTTGAAGTCCAATCCCCCATGAAAATGGTTGGAGCGCAATTCGCCGAAATTCCCGCTCAAGGTCAAGGGGAAATCAAATGGAGGGATGAACATCCGTTCAGGGGCTTCCTGAGCAAAGAGAACCATCGAAAGGCTCATCATCACTCCCATCAAAGTATGACGCATCTTCATGCTACGCCTCCTTTCTGATTGGGCTCGGTGCGTTTCACGACACCGATGCTGATTTCATACAACAGGTACATGGGCAATGACACCAACGTGAGGGTAAAGATATCCGACGTTGGGGTGATGAATGCCGCCACAATCAGTATCAGCACGATGGCATGGCGACGATACTTTTTCATGAAGGACGAGGTTAGGAATCCCAACTTGGCAAACAGCCAACTGAGAATGGGAATCTCGAAGACAATGCCCATCATCAGGCTCAGCATCATCAACGTGTCGACATACGAAGTCAGTGTGATGGTATTCTCTACCAACGCGCTCACCTGATACGTACCCAAGAAACGGAAGGTGAGCGGGAATATCAAGAAGTAATTGAGCAGCACCCCCAACATGAAAAGCAGATAGCCCCAAAAGGTCATCTGCACCACGTATCTGCGCTCATTGGCATAGAGGGCCGGAGATACAAAACGGAACAACTGGTAGATGATGTAGGGCGACGCCAAGAGGATGCCGGCATAGCACGCCACCTTCATGTGGGTGATGAACTGCGAGGCCAACTGGGTATTGATGAGCTGCACCTGGAAACTCTCGGCACCGAGCCATCGGTACACGATAAAGTCCGATTGTTGGGGAGCCAATACCACCGCAAACAATTCATCCTTGAAACAGAAGGCAACGACCATCAGCACCATAACGGTTCCTACTACCTTGAACAACACACGGCGTAGTTCCTCCAAATGGTCCCAGAAAGTCACGACAGGCTGCTTCTGCATTATTGCTTGTCTTCTTTATTTGCTTCTTCCTTCTTGTCTTCTTCAAGTCCATTCATCCCGTCCTTGAAACTCTTCACTCCTTTGCCGAGTCCTTTCATCAGTTCGGGTATCTTCTTGCCACCGAAGAACAAAAGTACCACCAAGGCAATGAACAGAATTTCTGGCATGCCTAAACCTAAAAATAAAAGTGTATGTGTCATAACTTCATGTTTTTCGTTTAATTGTACAAATATAGTGAAAGGTGAGCGAAGAAAACCATGCTTGCATGAGTTTTTTTCCGAACCGACGCTCTTTTTCATCTTCTTCCCTCTACAATAAAAGAGCCGACAAGGAATTATTTTTACAGTCCTTCAAAACTTGAAATTCCGCCAAGCAAAAATCGCTACCAAGACAGGCCTTACTTGGTGACCAGGAGCGGCTTCTCCTGCTCGGAAGAACGGCCGTTCTTGGTCGGAAGATAGTACTATCCTGCTCGGAGGATAGTAATGCGCTGGTCGGACGCTCTTAAAATTGTAAGAATAATTCTACAAATGCGGCTATTCGCCAATTAAACATGCGACTTGAAATGATTCCAAATTATTTACATCATCCATCAACATTTAGCGAAATTACCGAGTCGTTATAAGAAATATCCCCTTGCAATTTGTTATTCTGTTACAATACTCATATTTTGTAGTATTCAAAAGAAGAATGTTTTTATGAAGAAGCAGACCATACTAAAAAAACTTTCCGCACAGAAAATCAACTTGGTGCAGTACGGTGTTTCCCAATTGGGGCTCTTCGGCTCTTCGGCACGCAATGAGCAGACACCTTCCAGCGACATAGACATTCTAATAGATTCCCACCCCGAAAAATAAACATTCCAAAACTACATGGCGGTATGCGATATGCTCGAAGACTTGTTCAAGCGCCATAAAATAGACATTGTAACCGTCAAAGGATTAAGCCCTTACATCGGGCAACAGATTCTAAACGAAGTGGAGTATGTATAAAAGTTACCTTCCATATTTGCAACACATTCTTGACGAATGCAATCTGATAATTTGGGATGTGGCGAAGAACATCATTCCTACTCTCATTCCGCAAATCAAAGAAATAATCGAGGCAGGCGACACGATAGTAGAAAAATAACAGCCGACAAACTCTCGGGGAGTTGCCGGCTGATTTAGGGTTATTGCATCACTTTTACTTTGATAAGCATTCTGTTTGCCCAATTCCTTTCGGAAATGACGAATTAGTAATTTGTATCCCAAGTAATATCACTTTCAATCATTGAGAATAGCTTTTTATTAACTCTATAATATTAGACATTGGCTAGAAAAACGATAAATAGGGCAATAAAAAGAGTAAATCGCTTTTCATGGTTACAATTTATTCTAAATGGTTTATATAAACAATATTATCAGCCTAGTGAAATGATTTCGTTAAAATAAAATTATTTATTTAACAGACACTCAATAATATCTATCCTTTGTCTGAAATTATTAATAATGTCCACATCACCTCTGCTCAAGCCTTTTATATTTAAATAACAATATTCACAATACTCTCTATCTTTATCATTCTTGTGGTCATTTTCACAAATAAATTTTTCCGAATCTTTTCCGAAAATGCCTCCCTTGACAACTTCAATTTTTCCGGTATTGGGAAGATTTTCATAATATGAGAGTATGCTTTTCATAATTTCTAAATCTTCTTGACTGTAAGATTCTTTATCTACTTTCAACAAATTAAAAGCAAACTTATGATTCTCTTTTACTGCTTGTAAAACCAGAGACGGTTCAAATAAATGACTTTTATTTATTATATCTAAGATGAAGGAAGTTTTATAGTCCTTATATAGTAATGGTAAAGATGTTTTTTGGGGGAGCAATTGGAATATCTTATTCATGAATGCTTGCAATTCCACTAAAACATTATTATGCTCAATTCTATCTTTGTATAATTTTAATAAAGGTTCGACAAATTCTGCTAAAGGAAATTCAAGCATATATTCCATTTGAGATTCAGGTATAGAATAAGGGTTACTAGATAGATGTGATAATATATCTCTTCTTTGTTTTTCATGCTCAATGTTATTGTTGGAAACATAGTCATTCTTTTGCTGAGATATTTCACGTTCATTATATTTAATAAAACAAGCTGTTCCTGACGCTGAGACCATCAACATTTGTTTATTTCCTCCTGAAATTTCATCAAAATCGATTCTATATCCAATTATCGCATTTGCCCCGATTGATTTTGCTTCTTCAGTTAATCTTTTCTTTACAATACCATATAATGAATTCAATTTATTTCTGTAGGTTCCAGAAGTTCCTCCAAAGAAATCAGTGAATGAAGCTGCTATATCTGAAAACACATTAGTGCCAATAACTTCATTACAGCATATAGTATCTATATACTTAACAATTTCTCCACCTTCAATATTATTTGTGGAAGTGATGATAAAATTTCTTCTCATGGCGATATAATTTAAGTTTAAACAACACAAAAAAGGCGCAAGTCTATTGCTGCTTCTATGTGAAGGCTCTGGACTGCCTTGATAGTGTAACAAACAATAGCTCACGCCCTACGAGGTATATAACTTGTAGATATATACAACTATGGCGTGAGCGTCCTTGTTTATTATCCACTATCGAAGAATTGTCCAGATTCTCACATAGGATAATATCTTAAACGCTCACATTTCAATACGTCTTCCCCGATGGGAATTATGCAAATGTAAAGAAGTGTTTTGAGAAAAGGAAATTATTTTGGTCATTTTTTCATCATCCTTTTGATTATTAATGGAAATTCCATATCTTTGTCGTAGAATTTCATTGAAAATCGTAAGTGCTACTTACGATTTTCAATGAAATTCATAAGCAAAAAACATAAAGAAGCAATATTATGTTATCACGCTATCCACAATTAAATCAAGAAGTTGAGTCTTCCATATTCTTGTTTGGTGCCCGTCAGACAGGGAAAAGCACTCTACTTCGCACACAATTTCCATCAGCCACTTTCATCGATCTGTTGGATTCGGAGTTACGGATACGATTTCAACGCCGTCCATCTCTACTTTATGAAATGCTCCGCGAGAAAGAGCAAGGATCGATTGTTGTCATTGACGAAATCCCCGAAGTACCCGAATTGCTCAACGAAGTACACCGGCTCATTTCAGAAAAAGGATTGGTGTTTGTACTATGTGGTTCGAGTGCCCGAAAGTTGAAACGAAAAGGATATAACACCTTGGGCGGAAGAGCCTACCCCTGTTATCTTTATCCTTTGGTCAGTGCGGAAATCCCAGATTTCGACCTCGACCGTGCTTTGCTACATGGGATGTTACCTACACACTATTTATCCAAGAATCCCCGTAGATTGCTCAACGCATACGTGGACGTGTATCTTCGTGAAGAAATCAGAGAAGAGGCTTTGGTTCGTAACCTCGGGAGCTTTCAACGTTTTTTGGAAGTAGCAGCGCTTACAGATGGGGAAATGGTGAACTATGCCAATATCGCTTCGGATTGTGGGGTAAGCGCACAAACCATCAAAGCCTACTTCGGCATTTTGGAGGATACTTTAATCGGATATATGATACCTGCTTATACCAAAGTGATGAAACGAAGATTGGTACAAGCTCCCCGGTTCTATTATTTTGATGTAGGGCTGACACAATACCTGCTCCGCCAGACCTCACTTGAACGAGGTACTCCTCAATACGGTCATGCCTTCGAGCATTTCGTCATACAGGAACTGATTGCTTACATTGGCTATCACCACAAGGATGAAAAATTGGCGTATTGGCGGACACATACGGGAATCGAAGTGGATGTTGTTATCGACGAAGCCAAACTGGCTATTGAAATCAAGTCGACCGAAGAGATACAGCCACGTCATCTGAAAGGATTGAAATCTTTCGGTGATGATTATCCGGAATTTCGCAAGATATTGGTTTCTCTTGACCGTATCAATCGATGTGAGAATGATGTGGAACTCATTTACATTCATGATTTTCTACGGATGCTGTGGAAGGGAGAACTGTTCTAAGACAAAAAGCGCATCACTATCTATGAACTAATAATAGTGATGCGCTTTATTCCTCTGCCACAACAGCATTCTCCCCTCGCTGATACAACACGACACCGGTCTCTTCAATCTGTTCTATCAAATCAGGATTGGACAGTTGAGAATAAATAGAAATATCAAAAGAATAAGGCAGAGAAGATTCATCAATATCGGCAGAAAGGCGATTCAAATGAGTACGGGTTAGCCTAAATCCCAACAAAGTAATATCTACATCAGAAAAGGGTTTGTGTGTACCCTTTACTCGGGAACCATATAAAATGACCTGCTCTATTTCCTTTTGGCGGGCAAACAGAGAACACAATAAGTTCAGTTCATCATCAGTCATTCCGTACATGGTTCAATCAAATAAAGCAGGTTCTATCAATGATTGCATTTTTCGCTCAAAAGCAACAAACAATGGAGCATAAACACACATGATGTTTTCGTATATTTCCGATGCGATTTCGTTGTCATAATTGTGTACCGTCAGGTTACGGTCTTCTATGGTTTCCATCCAACGTTTGTCATCAACAAGCCCCATCTCCAACGCTTTACGAACAGCATCACGAGAGCCTCGAATATCCGTATATCCTTGATATTCGGCATAATCTTTCATTACTTTCCAAGCTAATTCGTGCGTATATTCAAAACGCTGTATCAAGCCCTCTTGCAAAAGTTCATCCACTTCTTCACTTCGTTCTATCTGCTCTGACAGAATAGATACAGCCTGATTAAGTTTAATCAAAGCCTTCCGATAATTGGAGAAGCGTTGTTGCCAACGGATATTTTGTTGCACCATAATCAATACATTTATATCAACACAAAGGTATAACAATATCCAAACAAACCAAAAGAAAGATTTAAAAACTTGTTTGTCTCCACAAATAGATATACATTTGTTATATCAACCATTAATCGACAAGCATTATGAACATAGGAGACAAAGCCCCCGAAGTGCTGGGCATGAACGAAAACGGAGAAGAGATACGTCTGAGCCAATATAAAGGAAAGAAACTGGTGCTTTACTTCTACCCCAAGGACAACACCTCGGGATGTACCGCCGAGGCTTGCAGCCTACGCGACAACTATGCCGAGTTGCGCAAGCAAGGATACGAAGTGATTGGAGTAAGTGTGGACGATGCAGCCTCACACCGCAAGTTCATCGACAAGCACGGCCTCCCCTTCCCGCTCATTGCCGATACGGACAAGAAACTGGTAGAAGCCATGGGCGTATGGGGTGAAAAGAGCATGTACGGACGCAAGTACATGGGCACTTTCCGCACTACCTTCCTCATTGATGAAGAAGGCATCATCGAAAGAATCTACTTGCCCAAGGAAATCAAGACAAAGACACACGGCGAGCAATTGCTGGGAAACATTTAAAGAAAGAGGGTGTATCAAAACACACTTTTCATCCGCTGATGACGCTGATAACGCAGATTTTTCATCTTTATGATACCGAAAGGTTATTATTTATCTGCGCAATCCGCGTAATCTGCGGATGAAAAATAAAAGAGGCATTTTTGACACAACCCTTTTTCATTATATCATAAAATACTCCGCCTTCGGATTGGCGATATACAAGCCACAAACCGAGGCTTGGGGGTACATCGCACCATTCTCCGTAAGACGTATGTTTATCGAAGACAAACCGATGAGTTCGTCCATCAAAAACATTGTTTTCTGATCGGGCAAGGAAGGATAGCCTATTGCCGGACGAATGCCCTGGTATTTGGCTTTATACAAGTCCTGTATATCCAATCGTTCATCGGGAGCATAACCCCATATCGTTTTACGCACCTGCTCATGCAACCATTCGCTGGCCGCTTCTACCAGACGGTCGCCCAAACTTTGCATCAGCAAAGAGTCGTAGGGTTCTCCTTGTCGCTTCAAAGCTTCCAATGCTTCCACAAAAGATAAAGATACGGTGATGGCAAATGCACCGATATGGTCATTCATTCCTTGAGGGGCAACATAATCGCAAAGAGAAAGACAATAGCCTTCTGCATTCGGTCGGCTCTGTCGAGGAGTCGGAATCACCGTTTGTTTCTGTACGCCTCCACAACACGGACATCCCACTTCATGGTTTACCACAATGCTGCTTTCTGTTCCATACGCTTCAAAGAAACCTACACGGGCACTAAGATGATGCTTGTGTTGTATCGCATCGAGCAAAGCTTCGGCTTCCCGACGGATGGTTTCGGCCTCAGGGGTACCCACACGCACTCCCCAAAGGTTATAGAAATGTTTCCAATTGATATAGGGACGAACAGCGTTGATGGAAATATCTTCGAAAGTACGTACGCCTTTATAGGTAGGTTGTACCAAGGTCTCATCTTCCCAACTGATAGATAAAGTGGATGTTCGCAGATTCTTCGCTTCGTTCAAAATGACATCCTGTGCCTGTTGGTTTGTCTTTCGTTGCAGCTCCTGACGAAGTTGTTCCTGTCCATAGCGCAAGCAAGCAATAGCATGCTCCCGTTGACTACCAGCCAACTGCATTGCCAAGATAGGATTCTGGGCGGCATCCTTTACATGGAAGACCGGTCCGTCGTACAGCGGAGCAATCTTCACCGCCGTATGTAGGGCTGAAGTAGTGGCTCCACCAATAAAGAGAGGAACCGAAATACCGGCCGCACGAAGTTCACTGGCCACGCGACACATCTCGTCGAGCGAAGGAGTAATCAATCCGCTCAAACCGATATAATCCACTTGGTGTTCAAGAGCGGCTTCCACAATTTTTTCAGCCGGCACCATTACCCCTAAGTCAATCACTTCGAAATTGTTACATCCCAACACTACACCGGCAATGTTCTTGCCTATGTCATGCACATCCCCTTTGACGGTAGCCAACAAGTACTTGCCACTGGTAGCCATTCCCACCTGTTTGGTCGCTTCGATATATGGCTGAAGAATCTCTACGGCACGTTTCATGGTGCGGGCAGTCTTCACCACTTGCGGCAGGAACATCTTGCCTTCGCCAAAGAGTTCGCCAACCAACGTCATGCCCTTCATCAATGGTCCTTCGATAATGGAAGCGGGTGACGGATAGGTTTGTAAAGCCTCTTCGATATCTTCTTGCAGATAGGTTTCTTCCCCTCGTTGCAATGCAGTAGCCAATCGGACTTCCAACGGAATGGACTTCCGGTCAACGATCTCTGCAGCGTTTGTTTCTTCGGGTTTGTTTTTATATTGGTCAGCCAGCGTTATCAGTCTTTCAGTAGCATCCTCACGACGACAAAGAATCACATCTTCCAGCGCCTCCAGCAATTCCTGAGGAATGTCGCCATACATCACCGCGGTAGACGGATTGACAATGGCCATATCCATACCGGCATGGATGGCATGATACAAGAACACCGCATGCATGGCTTCACGCAGATAGTTGTTGCCACGCAAAGCAAAGGACAAATTGCTCACCCCACCGCTCACCTTGGCATGAGGCAGGTTTTCGTGTATCCATTGGGTAGCCCGGATAAAGTCGAGTGCATACGCATCGTGCTCCTTCATACCCGTAGCAATGGTCAGTATATTGGGATCGAAGATAATGTCTTGAGGAGGGAAATGAAGCTTTTCGGTCAACAACCGATAAGCACGTCCGCATACTTCTATTTTCCGTTCATACGAGGTAGCCTGCCCCTCTTCATCGAAGGCCATCACAATCAGCGCCGCCCCCAGTTCGCGTACACGGGCCGCCCGTTGCAAGAATACTTCTTCTCTTTCCTTCAACGAGAGCGAGTTTACCACCGCTTTCCCCTGAATACATTTCAAGGCCGCCTCTATCACTTCGAAACGGGAAGAATCGACCATCCACGGCAAGCGTGCAACCTCGGGGTCACTTGCCATCAGGTTGAGGAAATGTGTCATTTCTTCCTTCGCATCCAGCATGGCATCGTCCATATTGATGTCGAGCATCATGGCGCCATCACGCACTTGGGCACGGGCAATGGACAAAGCCTCATCGTACGATTTCTCCTTCACCAGACGGAGGAACTTCCGGCTTCCCGCCACGTTACAACGCTCACCCACATTGATAAAGGAACCCTTGGCATCAAAACCTTCCAAACCGGCCAGCCAAGGCAGAGAAGCAGTTTGAGGAGTGCGGATAACTTGAGCGTTGGAAGCCACTTCGGCGAGGGCGCGAATATGTTCCGGAGTCGTGCCACAACATCCCCCAATGACGTTCACCAAACATCCATTGACAAAGGGGGTGACATGGGCTGCCATCTTTTCTGGTGTCTCGTCGTATTTTCCCATAGCATCGGGCAAGCCGGCATTGGGGTATACACTGATATAGGATGGAGCGATTTCAGACAAGCGCTTCAAGAAAGGAAGCATCTGTTCAGCCCCAAAAGAGCAATTCAAACCGACAGAAAATATCTCCTCATGGGCAACGGATGTCAGAAAAGCTTCCAGCGTTTGTCCTGAAAGCAAACGACCGCCTGCATCCGCTACCGTAACCGAAAGCATGACAGGCACTTTCCGTCCTATAGTCTGAAAGACCTCACGTGCTGCACACAAGGCAGCCTTGGCATTGAGTGTATCAAAAATGGTTTCGATAAGCAACGCATCTACCCCACCTTCCATCAACGCCTCCATCTGTTCAACATAAGCCTTACAAAGAGTGTCATAATCCACGGCACGCAAAGCCGGATTCTCAACGTCGGGCGACATGGAAGTCATCTTGGCGGTGGGTCCAACGGAGCCTGCCACAAAACGGGGCTTGTCGGGGGTAAGAGCCGTCATGCGATCGGCCTCCTTACGAGCTAAACGAGCCGCCTCGAGATTGATGCGATAGACGAAGTCGGTTGTCTGATATTCTGTTTGGGAGATGGTCTGCGAATTGAAAGTACAGGTTTCTATAATATCGGCACCTGCTTCCAAATACTGACGATGAATGTTTGATATAATATCCGGACGGGTAAGTACCAGAATATCGTTGTTCCCTTCCAACTTCACAGGGTGATTCTTGAACTCCTCGCCCCGGAAATCGGCCTCAGTCAAACCATATTGCTGGATCATGGTACCCAATGCACCATCAAGCACCAGAATACGTTCCTTGATTATATCTTTCATCGTTTTCATACCATCAATAAACGGCCTTGGCTATCGCTTCTACTCCTGCGGCCGCATTCATGGAATAGAAATGGATACTTGGTACATTGGCTGCCTTCAGCTCGCGGGCTTGGGCAATGGCCCATTCTACACCCAGCGCCTTGACCTCGTCATTCGACTTGCACTTACGCAATGCGTCCGCCAAATCCATCGGGAGGTCGATATGGAATGTCTTGGGCAACAAAGCCTGTTGGGTAAGCGAAGTCAACGGTTTGATTCCCGGTATAATGGGTACGTTGATTCCCGCTTCTCTACATCGTTTCACAAAATCAAAATACTTCTGATTGTCGAAGAACATCTGTGTCACCACATACTTGGCACCCAACTGAATCTTCGCTTTCAGGTATTCAATGTCAATATCCATGTTCATCGCTTCCTCGTGCTTTTCCGGATAACCCGCCACCCCATAAGAGAACAGTCTCTCCAAAGGTTCGTGTGTAGAACCATCAAGCATCATTCCGCTATTGAACTCCTCCACCTGACGACACAAGTCAATGGCGTGTTCGTGTCCGTCACGCATGGGGATGAAGCGGTTCTCACCTTTCGCACGGTCGCCTCGTAGTACCAACAAATCCGTAATGCCCAGATATGACAGGTCAATCAGTTCATTCTCCAACTCCGAGCGTGAGAAGCCACTACAGATAATATGAGGTACGGTAGGAATGCCATATCGTTCCTTCAAGGTAGCGGCGATGGCCACCGTACCCGGACGCATCCGTTCGGTAGTACGTTGAAACACTCCTTCCGAGATTTCCTTGTACACCACCTCCGTGCGATGCGTAGTAATATTGATATAAGCCGGATTGAAAGGCAACAACCTTTCAATGGTTTTGAATACCTGCTCTATGCTTTTCCCTCTGACTGGAGGAAGCACTTCGATGGAGAAAGCCGTACTATGATTGGACGACAAGAAATCCGCTACACTCATTTACGCTGTAATTTATTCTTTCAACAAATAGGCTTTGAAACTTTCAAAATCCTTTGGCATTTCGATACTCTGCTTGGTACCTTTCATGAACTCCTGCAACTTGGCTGGAATTTCCACCTTATCGCCAATGATGGCTTCCACAGTATCCAGGAACTTGGCCGGATGAGCGGTTTCAAGGAATACTCCCACTTCATCTTCCGACAAACCTTCTTCAAGGGCACGATAGCCGCAGGCTCCATGAGGATCGAGCAGATAACCAGTTTCCTGATAAGCGGCCTTCACCGTTTCACGAATCTGTTCATCGGTATAAGTCGCACCGGATATTTCGGCACAGATAGCTTCGTGGCTGTTTTCATACAAAGCCAGCACACGGGCAAAATTGCTCGGATCGCCCACATCCATTGCATTGGCAATGGTAGCTACTGAAGGACGGGGATTATATTTTGCCGTCTGCAAATATTGGTAGAATATGTCATTCTGATTGTTTGCAGCAATGAAACGCTTTACGGGGAGACCCATTCGTTTTCCGAACAGACCTGCGGTGATGTTTCCGAAGTTACCGCTCGGCACACAAATCACCAGATTATCCGCCTTGCCCGCTTTCTTCATTTGTGCATAAGCATAGAAATAATAGAAAGCCTGAGGGAGGAATCGGGCCACATTGATGGAATTGGCCGATGTCAGCTTCATGTGTGCATTGAGTTCCGCATCCATAAAGGCGTTCTTCACCAATGCCTGACAATCGTCAAAAGTACCATCCACTTCAATGGCAGTGATATTCTGACCGAGGGTGGTAAATTGTTTTTCTTGTATCTCGCTGACCTTTCCCTTCGGATAGAGTACATATACATGAATACCTTCCACCCCTAAAAAGCCATTGGCAACGGCACTGCCCGTATCGCCCGAAGTGGCTACCAGTACGTTCACTTGCTTCTGGCCTTCCTTCTTGATGAAGTAACCCAACAAACGGGCCATAAAGCGACCGCCTACATCCTTGAAAGCCAAAGTCGGGCCATGAAAAAGTTCCAACGAATAGATGTTTTCCTTCACCTTGACAGCCGGTACATCAAAGCTCAATGTATCATACACAATCTGCTTCAAAGTGTCGGCAGGTACATCTTCGCCAAAGAAGGCATCGGCTACCTGATAGGCTATTTCCTGAAAAGACAGATTCTCGATGTTGTCATAAAACGATTGAGGCAATGCCTTGATGACATGGGGCATATACAAGCCTTTGTCGGATGCAAGGCCTTTTACTACGGCTTCCTGCAAGGAAGCATCGGGTGCCTGGTGGTTGGTGCTATAATACTTCATATATATTATTGTTTTTTTCACCACAGATTACACAGATTATCACAAATAAATAATTATTAAAAAACTGTGTCAATCCGTGTAATCTGTGGTGAACTCATAAATTCATTCATAAACTCATTTTCTTTCATCACTCCGTAAACTCCATCCTTACAAGCTTCTTCATCGAAAGTCTGTACTCCGTCCGGTTTAATGCCCGGATAGTATATCAGGAATGGGACGGGTTCGGCGGTATGGGTACGAAGTTCGCAAGGGGTTGGATGGTCAGGCAATACGGCAATGGCCACCGGTTCTTCCCAATCCTTGACAGCTTCGTAGATAGGACCTACAACACGCTTGTCCAAGTCTTCGATAGTGCGTCGCTTCAATTCAAAATCCCCTTCATGACCAGCCTCATCACTTGCTTCGATGTGCAAGTAAACGAAATCGTCCGTTTTCAACGCCTCCAAAGTCGCAGCCACCTTGTTCTCATAATTCGTATCATACAAGCCTGTTGCCCCTTCCACGTCAACACGCTGAAGGCCCGCATATACCCCAATACCATTTATCAGGTCTACAGCCGATATGACTGTACCTTTCTGAATACTTGGATACATGTTTGACAAGGGTTCCATCTGTGGACGATAGCCGGGACTCCATGGCCAGATGCTATTGGCAGGATCTTTTCCTTCAGCCATCCGCTTCAGATTGATTGGATGGTTCTTCAACAACTCCTGGGATTTCAATATCAAGTCATTGATAAGGTCGGCTGTTTCCTGCGCTTCAGGCGTTTCCGCTTTCACCATCAAAGGACGGAAAGGCTTCAAAGGAACATCATGCGGAGGCGTGCAAGCAATATGCTTGTTTCCACCCTTGATGACTAACAAATGGCGATATTGTACCCCGGTATGAAAATGGACGCGCTCGCTTCCCAATTCTTCTTGCAGATACTTTATCAAGACATCAGCATCTTCCGTACTGATATGACCGGAAGAGTGGTTCTTCAAGATTTCCCCTTCAACACAGATGATGTTACATCGCATCGCCATATCACCGGGTTGCAATTCAACCCCGATACTGGCTGCCTCGAGTACACCACGCCCTTCATACACTTTCGGCAAATCATAGCCCATCACCGACATGTTGGCCACCTCACTTCCGGGATGAAAGCCTGGTGCTACGGTAACAAGCCTTCCCGTACGACCCATACATGCCAGTTTGTCCATATAAGGAGTATGGGAATGTTGCAGGAGTGTCCTGCCTTCCAAACGTTCGGCAGGCCAATCGGCCATTCCATCTCCCAATACAATTATATGCTTCATAGTTCTCTCTTTTTTCACCACAGATTATTTATTAATTATTCCCTTATTATTTGTGATAATCCGTGTAATCTGTGGTGAAAACAATTAAATATTCGCAATTCCGATAATGTCCGCAAAGACACCTGCCGCAGTTACGCTGGCACCGGCGCCATATCCTTGAATCATCATCGGATACTCATTATAACGTTCGGTTGTAAGCAA
The DNA here is from genome assembly GCA_017503235.1 of Bacteroidaceae bacterium. Taxonomy (GTDB): domain Bacteria; phylum Bacteroidota; class Bacteroidia; order Bacteroidales; family Bacteroidaceae; genus Phocaeicola. Next base: position 45,255 of record JAFVTL010000123.1, read on the forward strand.
AATGATGTTATTGCTACCTTCCAGATTATAGAAAGGATGGTTCTTGTCCACTTCCTGAAGCGAGACGCTTCCCTTTCCATTTTCCAATTTGGCTACAAAGCGCCAATGCTTATGCTGTTCTTCCAATTGTTTGCGACGGGCTTCAAAATCATCATCGAGTGACGGGATGTTCTTCCAGAAGTCTTCCAACGAACCTTCGAAGAATCCGTTGGGCACAAACAAATGCTTTTCTACATCTTCCTGTTCCAAACGATAACCGGCTTCACGAGCCAAGATCACCAGTTTTCGGATAACGTCCTTACCACTGAGGTCGATACGTGGGTCGGGTTCTGAATAGCCTTCTTCCTTGGCCATACGGATAGTCTGGCTGAAAGGAATCTCACCACTGATCTTGTTAAAGATAAAGTTCAACGTACCGCTCAGCACCGCTTCTATCTTCAGAATCTTGTCACCCGAATTGATCAGGTCATTCATGGTCTTGATGATAGGCAATCCGGCACCCACGTTGGTCTCGAAGAGGAACTTCACGCCCCGTTTGCGAGCAATTTGTTTCAATTCGCTATAATTGGCATAGGAAGAAGAAGCCGCTATCTTGTTGGCCGCTACTACCGAAATGTTGTTAGTCAGGAAGTCCTTGTACAATTCGGCGACAGAGGCATTGGCTGTACAATCCACAAATACGGAATTGAAAATGTTCATGCCAATCACTTCGTCACGGATAATTTGAGAACTGGATGCACCGCCCTTTTCATCCAACAAAGCCCGATAATTGGACAATTCAATGCCTTCGCGGTTGAACAGAGCCTGATGTCCGTTGGCAATACCCACCACGTTCAACTTCAAACCACGTTCCTGCATCAGCTTCTTTTGCTGGCCGCAGATTTGCTTGATCAAGCTATCACCCACCGTACCTGTTCCACAGATAAACAGGTTGAGCACCTGATATTCTGAAAGGAAGAACGAATCGTGAATGACATTCAATGACTTGCGGAGCGACTTGGCTTCCACCACAAACGATATGTTGGTTTCCGATGCCCCTTGCGCACAAGCAATCACACTGATACCATTACGTCCGAGAGTTCCGAACAACTTACCGGCAATACCCGGAGTATGCTTCATGTTTTCACCCACAATCGCTATGGTTGCCAAATCCTTTTCAGCACATACAGGGCTGATTTCACCCATTTCTATTTCCTTGCAGAATTCCTGATTCAGCACTTCACAGGCCAACGATGCATCTTCATTACGTACCCCGATGGAAGTACTGTTTTCCGATGAAGCCTGCGACACCATAAACACGCTGATACCATTTTGCGCCAAAGCCTTGAAGATACGGAAGTTCACACCAATAACGCCCACCATACCCAAACCGGTCACGGTAATAAGGCTGGTATCGTTGATGGATGAAATCCCCTTAATGGCCTTGATGTCAGTCACTGTTTCCTTGATGATGGTACCCGGTGCATCAGGGTTGAAAGTATTCTTGATGAGAATAGGGATATTCTTATGACAAACGGGATAAATCGTTGGAGGATATACCACTTTGGCACCAAAGTTACAAAGCTCCATGGCTTCCACATAGCTCAATTCATTGATGACATAAGCGCTGCTGATGACACGAGGGTCGGCCGTCATAAATCCGTCCACGTCCGTCCATATTTCCAGAATGTCCGCATCGAGGGCAGCCGCGATGATGGAAGCGGTATAATCGGAACCTCCACGTCCCAGATTGGTGATTTCACCGGTTGACTTGTCGGAAGATATGAATCCAGGAACCAATGCAACCTTTGGTAATTTCTTAAAGGCATTGCGCACCAACTCATTTGTCAATTCCGAGTCAAGGATATACTTGGCATGCTTTTTTTCGGTTTTAATGAATTCACGGGAATCAAACCATTCGGCATCCTCTATCAAAGTCGCTACAATGATGGACGAAAGGCGTTCGCCATAACTCACAATAGTAGCTGAGGTCTTGGGTGAAAGGTCGCGAATGAGATAGATTCCTTGAAAAATATCCTTCAATTCATTAAGCAAGCCCGTCACTTTTTCCAGCAATGCCATACGCTTTTCACCGGCTGGTATCACGGTATATACCATCTCGATGTGACGGTTTACAATTTCATTATATTCTTTTTCGTAGGCTGCATCACCATTGGAAGCCATTCGTGAAGTGCCTATCAACTTATCGGTAATACCGCCCAAGGCCGACACCACAACAATCACCGGTTCCTTAACCGCCTCTACTATCTTCTTTACACTTAAAATGCTGTTCACGGATCCTACGGATGATCCGCCGAATTTCATTACTTTCATGCTATTATTATATTTTCAGCACAACCTTTTCCGGCTTTGCTTTCAGTTACAGAATAAAAAAATTGATTGATTGCTTACATCCATAAGCGTGTATCACGTAGAAACACATATACTATCCTTAACCCCGAGGGGTCATCATGGTGGTAGTGGTCGTCATCGTCCACATTCGCATAGCAGCGGTTGTATATAGATAGCACTTTGTCATATTTTCAAGATGTTCTTTTTCAGTTTTCCACTTGAACGATGCAAATATAAGAACATTTTTTCACAAGTCAATAAGTTTCTCTCGTTTTTTGTCAAATTAGTTGCATCAACCGGGAGATGAAAACAAAAAATCCGTGCCAAAAAAAATAAGTGGATGTGTATTTTCGACACATCCACCTTATAGACACTATTCAAAAAGGACTGCAAACAGATTATTTTCTGAATGGAGCCTTCACTACCTTGGCTTTCAACTTACGTCCACGCACATCAATGAATATTTCTGAATCGATGGCCGCATATGCTTTAGCTACATAACCCATACCGATACCAATCTTGCGGGTCGGCGACATGGTACCACTGGTTACTTCACCGATTTCTTCACCTTCGGCATTGACCAGCTTGTATCCGTGACGAGGAATACCGCGATCCACCAATTCAAAGGCAACCAACTTGCGGGTTACGCCTTCCGCCTTCTGCTTTTCGAGGATGGCACGAGCCGTAAAGTTCTTGCCTTCTACAAACTTGGTAATCCAACCGAGTCCTGCTTCCAACGGTGAAGTGGTGTCACTCAAATCATTTCCATAAAGACAGAAGCCCATTTCAAGGCGAAGGGTGTCACGAGCACCAAGACCAATCGGCTTGATACCTTCAGGAGCACCGGCTTCAAAGATGGCATCCCAAATCTTCTTGCCGTCTTCCGGATAGAAGTACAATTCAAAGCCGCCAGCACCCGTATAACCGGTATTGGAGATAATCACATTCGGACAGCCGGCAAATTCACCGGTAGTGAATGCATAATAAGGAATCTCAGCCAAATTTACCGGAGTCAGGCGTTGCAACACTTCGGCAGCCTTGGGACCTTGGATGGCCAGCTGAGCCATACGGTCGGATGAGTTTTCCAATTCAGCACCAACCTGATTGTGGCTCACACACCAGTTCCAGTCCTTTTCAATATTGGCCGCATTGACTACCAACAGATACTTTTCATCTTCATAGTGATAAACCAACAAGTCATCCACGATGCCACCTTCTTCATTCGGGAAGCAAGTGTATTGAGCCTTTCCCAAAGGAAGAATGGCTACGTTGTTGGAAGTCACTTGTTGCAAGAATTCCAAAGCATTCGGGCCTTTCACCCAAAATTCACCCATATGTGATACATCGAACACACCTACCCCGTTACAAACGGTCATGTGTTCATCAATGATGCCTGAGTATTCTATCGGCATGTTATAACCTGCAAATTCATGCATTTTTGCTCCAAGAGCAATGTGTGTTTCGGTAAACGGAGTTGTTTTCATGATTTTAGATTTATGATTTTATATTTATGATTTGGCTACCAATTCGGCAATCTTTACCACTACCATCATGGCTTTTTCCATCGACTGGACAGGCACGAACTCATAACGTCCGTGGAAGTTCAAGCCTCCGGCAAAAATATTCGGGCAAGGCAAGCCTTTGAATGACAATTGCGCACCATCCGTACCTCCACGGATAGCCTTCACCTTCGGAGTGACACCGGCCTCTTCCATCGCCTTGAAAGCTGTATCGATGATGTGCATCACCGGTTCAATCTGCATACGCATGTTGTAATACTGGTCTTTCAAATCCACCGTTACGGTACCTGCTCCATACTTGGCGTTAATCGTTTCGCCCCATGCCTTTATGCATTCCTTGCGTTCTTCGAATTTCGAACGGTCGTGGTCGCGGATGATGTAGCTGATGGTGGCTTCTTCTACCGAGCCTTCCACACCCACTACATGATAGAAACCTTCATAGCCTTCCGTGCTTTCGGGAGTTTCATTTTCGGGCAACAGATTCATAAATTCATTGGCCACGCGGATGGCGTTCACCATCTTGTTCTTCGCATATCCGGGATGCACATTACGTCCCTTCACCTGAATCTTGGCGGCTGCGGCATTGAAGTTCTCAAATTCCAATTCACCCACTTCGCCACCATCCATGGTATAAGCCCATTCGCAACCGAACTTCGCCACGTCAAACTTGTGGGCACCCAATCCGATTTCTTCATCAGGATTGAAACCGACACGTATCTTTCCATGCTTAATCTCAGGATGTTGCTGCAAATAAACGACGGCCGATACAATTTCAGCGATTCCCGCCTTGTCATCAGCGCCCAGCAGCGTCTTACCATCGGTAACAATCAAGTCTTCGCCCTGATGATCAAGCAATTCAGGGAATTGAGAAGGCGCCAACACGACATTTTCCTCTTCGCAAAGCACGATGTCCGACCCGTCATAATTATATACTATACGAGGATTGACATTCGCTCCTGTCATATCGGGGCTTGTATCCATGTGAGCTATAAAGCCTATAGTCGGAACTTCCTTATCCGTATTGGCAGGAAGAGTGGCATACAGATAGCCCTGTTCATCCAACTCGATATCTTCCAACCCCAACGCTTCGAGTTCGCCCTTCAGATATTGGGCAAACACCATCTGTTTCGATGTACTGGGGGTTACTCCACTGTTCTCATCCGATTGAGTATCGAAACTGACATATTTCAAAAACCGTTCTACAATATTCATAGTTATGTACCATTAAATTCAACGCGTGTAAAAATAGGAAAAGAGCATTGAATTGCCAAACAAATCAATGCTCTTTTTTATTCTTTTCTTAAATCTGTCATCAAAAATGGCTTGAGCCATCAAAACAATGGGTACAAACCTTGCATTTCGGCAAGCCTATAGCTTCTATCAACGTCTCCAGGGTATTGAATTTCAACGAAGTGAGGCCAAACCGCTCTCTAATCAGCTCTACCATCTTCTTGTATTCAGGCGAATCGGTTGTCGCATACTTGTCAAGGTTCTTATTCTCATCACCTTCCAATTCTTTGATGATGCGGCGTGAGAGCAGTTCCAAATCACCCTTCGAAGCACTGAATCCCAAGAACGGACAGCTATAAATCAGCGGAGGGCAAGCGATACGCATATGCACTTCCTTCGCTCCATAATCGAAGAGAATCTTCACATTATCGTGCAACTGGGTACCTCTGACGATGGAATCATCGCAAAACAGCACCCGTTTGTTGTCGAGCATCGCCCGATTGGGTATCAACTTCATTTTCGCCACCAGGCTACGGAGTTCCTGACGCGAGGGAGTAAAGCTACGCGGCCACGTAGGGGTATACTTGGTAATGGCACGATGATAAGGCACCCCTTTTCCTTCAGCATAACCCATCGCCATACCAATGCCTGAATCGGGAATACCACAGGCGCAATCCACTTCCGACTCATCCTTCCGTCCCATCTTGAAGCCGCTGGTAAATCTCACATCCTCCACATTGCGTCCTTCGTAACAGGAAACGGGGAATCCATAATACACCCAAAGAAACGAACAAATCTGCATTCCCTCGTTCGGCTTGCGCATCTGTTCCATACCATCGGCACGCAAGCGTACGATTTCGCCCGGACCTACATACTTCTCGATTTCAAAGCCCAGATTCGGAAAACTACTCGATTCGCTGGTTACAGCATAGGCGCCTTCTTTCTTTCCGATGACGACCGGAGTACGTCCCCACTGGTCACGGGCCACAATGATACCGTCCTCGGTAAGCAGCAGCATGGAGCAGGAGCCTTTTATCTTTCGATACACATTTTCGATTCCGTCTACAAAATCTTTACCCTGCACAATGAGCAAAGCAATCAGTTCCGTCTGATTGGTCTTTCCCATACTCATTTCGGCTAAATGCATGTTGGAAGCCAACAACTCCTGTTCAAGCTCAGGAATATTATTAACCTTGGCTACCGTTACAATAGCAAACTTTCCTAAATGAGAGTTGATGAGAATAGGTTGCGGATCTGTATCACTGATAATGCCAATACCGGCATTTCCTTTAAACTTAGATAGTTCCGATTCAAACTTGTTGCGGAAATAGGCATTCTCCAAGGTGTGGATTGCCCGTGCGAAGCCCGACTCTTCGGAATAGGTGGCCATACCACCACGTTTGGTTCCTAAATGCGAATTATAGTCCGTACCATAAAACAGGTCGGTAGCACATGCAGTCTTGGAGACTGTGCCAAAAAAACCACCCATACTTTTCTTGTATTATTGTTTTTAGGGCACAAAGATAGAAATAAATAATGGAATATCCGCTCTTTTTTCCCTATCATCTCATCAATTTCATCCAGAAAAATTCTTTTCCACTAAAACACAGACAGATGCTGAAATTTGTTTTATATTTGCCTCACGAACATTACTAATATATATTATGCTAAAAAAACTATTCGGTTTCAACCCCAAGGAGACCACTATACGCACAGAAATTATGGCGGGAATCACGACTTTCCTGACCATGGCCTATATTCTGGCCGTCAATCCAAACATTTTAGGTGAAACAGGAATGGACAAAGGAGCCTTGTTCACCACCACAGTCCTTATGGCAGCTCTGCCTA
>JAFVTL010000124.1 GCA_017503235.1 Bacteroidaceae bacterium
CCCCCTGATATGGGGACAGTTATGGATACAACTTCTTCCAAATTGGGGGACAATTATGAGAGATGCTACAACTCCTCCCCGGGAGGTGTCCGTAGGACGGAGGGGTGATATTCAGCGGCGGGATTTACACCCACTCGTCGCTACTACACCCCCTCCGCTTCGCTCGTCCCCCTAAGAGAGGGACAGTTATGGATACAACTTCTTCCAAATTGGGGGACAATTATGCGGAATGAAAGGCGGACGCAGCATGGTGCATCCCTACTATTGGCCTTTATCTCCCCAAGGAGCGAAGCGACTATCTCCTTTTAACTCCCTCTATCTCCCATGAACAAACACGGGCGCAGCACGCTACGTCCCTACTGGTTGGTGTTCACAGGTTCTTTGTTTCACTTAGGGTGACACGAAAAAAGAAAAATCTGCGTCATCCGCGTCATCTGCGGATGAAAAATGCGAGGAAGTTCATTGTAACTCATTGGAAATCAGTCGAGGCTGAACTTAGTGACGATGAATTTCAACTTCAACTCCCTATATATAAAAGATATTAGCTTTTCATGAAGCCGCCTTGACGCTTGTCCTACGCCTGAAAACGTTAAACTTTCCAATTACAAAGCGGAGGAAACGAACTTTTCACCGGTACAAATGTTGTTTCAGCAAAAGAGAAAATCGCATAAAAGCAACATTAACAACAAACCTAAACTCATTGGAAGTATGAAAAAATTGATTCCTCTATTGTTGGCAATCTTCGCTTTCACCAGTTGTGAAAAGGAAGCCGACACAGACAAACTGGAACGCAAGTTCGTAGTGTACACCAACCATGACAAAAATGCGGACTTCAAATTGTTCGAAACTTACTATCTGCCGGATAGCATCCTCATCATCGGCGACAAACAAGAAGCCGAATACTGGAAGGACGAAAATGCACAACGCATCATCGACACCTATGTATATAATATGGACAACAGGGGCTACATACGCGTAAACGATCGCGAAGAAGCCGACTTGGGTCTGCAAGTCAGCTACGTCAAGAGTACCCATTACTTCACCGACTACGGACAACCCATCTGGTGGTGGGGCTATCCCGGCTATTGGGATGTGCCTTATTGGGGAGACTGGGGCGACTGGTACTATCCGTATGCCGTTACCTACTCCTACACGACCGGTTCATTCATCACCGAGTTGCTGAATCTGGAGGCTCCTCAAGGCCAGAACGAGAAATTGCCGATTCTCTGGTCAGCCTACATGAGCGGTATGCTGAGCAGTTCGGCCACCACCAACATAGACTTGTCCGTACAAGCTGTAAACCAGGCTTTCTCGCAATCGGCCTATCTGACAAACAAATAATGTAATACCATCCTAAAAAAAGAATAACTCTATGAAAACGTTCAAATACATTTCCACCAGAATAATGGCATTGGGCGCATTGGCTCTTTCCATTGCCATGCCGGCCAAAGCCCAGACTACAGAGTCAGCCTACTTCAACATCGACTGGCAATACAACTTCCCTATCGGCATTGACTTTGCCGACAAGAGCAGCGGATGGGGCATGAACTTCGAAGGCGGATATTTCATCACTCCAAACATTGCAGTCGGCGGATTCCTGGCCTACCATAGCAACCACAAGTACATCCCACGCCAGACACTCCAACTCAGCGACGGCTCCGCTCTGAACACCGACCAGCAACATACGGTGTTCCAACTTCCCTTTGGTGTAACAGGCAGATACACCTTCAACCGCGGAGAAGTATTCCAACCGTACGTCAGTGCCAAAATCGGTATGCAATATGCCCGCCTTTCATCCGAATACAATATCTTTGAAAGCAACGACAACAACTGGGGATTCTACATCTCGCCCGAAGTCGGATTGAACATCTTCCCGTGGTTCTATCGTCCGGGGATACACGTTGCAGCCTACTTCAGTTACGCTACAAACAATGGTCATCTGATGACTTACAGCGTAGACGGGATGAGCAACTTCGGCCTACGATTAGGGGTTGCATTCTAAAACAAAGGAGGGAGGAACTTGAGTCCTCCCTCCTTTAGTTTCTTCTAATTGGCCATTTCAGAAATGAACTTGATACGTACCAGACGTATTTCGTCTTCTGTATAGTCATCGCCCAATTCGTCCATCGCATCGTCTATCTTGTCGGTTGTAGATTCCTTGAAGTAATCATAGATATCGAGCATATGGTCTTCATCCATAATCTCTTCCAGGAAATAATCAATATTCAGTCTTGTTCCTGAATAGACAATAGCTTCCACTTCATCCAACAGTTCTCCGAATTCCAACCCTTTGGAGAGTGCAATGTCATCCAAGGCAACCTTGCGGTCAATCGCTTGTATGATAGAGACCTTTATCTTGGACTTGTTTGCCACCGTACGTACGCGAAGGTCTTCAGGACGTTCAATCTCATTCTCTTCACAATGGCGTTTTATCAACAGACAAAATTCTTGTCCATAGCGCTTCGCCTTTCCTGCCCCAACACCCGGTATATTCTGAAGTTCTTCCAATGTAACCGGATAAATGGTGGCCATAGCCTCCAATGACGGGTCCTGGAAAATGACGTATGGAGGGACATCCAGCTTCTTGGACATTTTCTTCCGAAGGTCCTTCAACATGGAGTAAAGAGCCGGGTCGACAGCACAAGTTCCGCCTCCACGTACCGGTGCTTCCTCTTCTTCTTCATCGAAGTCATTGTCTTCCACTATCTTGAATGACACCGGCTTCTTCAAGAACTTACGTCCTGCATCCGTCACTTTCAGCAATCCATAATTTTCAACATCCTTGCTCAGATAACCGGCTATCAGCGCCTGACGTATGACGGCATTCCAAACTTTTTCATCCTCGCCCATTCCTGACCCGAACGCATCCAGTTCTTCATGCTTATGGGCAAGAATTTCAGAGGTTTCCTTTCCTAACAGGAGATTTATAATATAGTCTGATTTAAAATTTTCCTTTACAGCTATGATTGCTTCAATCACAGCAATTAACGAATCCTTAGCTTCCACTTGCTTCTTAGGATTTAAACAGTTATCACAATTTCCGCAATTTTCTTCTACATAAGTTTCACCGAAATAGTGCAACAAAGACTTACGACGACACACGGACGATTCCGCATAGGCCTCGGTTTCTTTCAACAACTCATCACTCACATCCTTCTCCGACACCGGTTTCCCTTGCATAAACTTACGCAGCTTCTGCATGTCCTTGTTCGAATAGAAAGCGATGCATTGTCCTTCGCCACCATCACGACCGGCACGACCGGTTTCTTGATAATACCCTTCCAAACTCTTGGGCATATCATAATGAATCACAAAGCGAACGTCGGGTTTGTCTATACCCATACCGAAAGCGATGGTTGCTACGATGACATCAATATTCTCCTTGATGAAGTCATCTTGAACAGCCGAGCGGGCAGCCGAATCCATACCGGCATGATAAGCGCTGGCATTTACGCCATTGGCTTTCAATATTTCAGCAAACTCCTCTACCTTCTTGCGGCTCAAACAGTAAATGATGCCCGACTTGCCGGAATTGGCCTTGATAAACTTGATGACATCCTTATCTATATCATTTCCCTTGCGTCGGATTTCATAATATAAATTAGGACGATTGAATGACGACTTGAATTCCTTGGCATCTGGTATTCCCAAAATCTTCTTGATGTCTTCCCTCACTTTCTGAGTAGCCGTAGCAGTCAGAGCAATAATGGGGGCTTCACCAATCATATTTACGATAGGACGGATACGACGATATTCCGGACGGAAGTCATGCCCCCACTCCGAAATACAATGCGCTTCATCGACGGCATAGAATGAAATCTTCACATTCTTCAGGAACTCCACATTCTCTTCCTTGGTCAATGACTCCGGAGCGACATACAGCAGTTTGGTTTTCCCTGCCAAGATGTCTGCCTTCACCTGGTCGATGGCCGACTTGTTTAACGAAGAGTTAAGAAAATGAGCGACACCATCTTCCTCCCCATAATGTCTCATCGAATCGACCTGATTCTTCATCAGGGCAATCAAAGGGGATATGACGATGGCTGTACCTTCCATCAGAAGTGAAGGCAATTGATAGCACAAGGACTTACCTCCGCCCGTAGGCATCAGGACAAAAGTATCATTACCATCCAAAAGGTTCTGAATGATTTGCTCCTGGTCTCCTTTAAATGTATCAAAGCCGAAATACTTCTTCAGCGTGTCGGTCAAAATCAAATTCTCCGCCATATGTGTTCATTTTTCTTGTTACAGATTCGGTCCTACTATTGTTGATATAAACAAAGTTATAAACAAGTTCTTAAATTACACGAATATTTCAGGAAATATTTTGCAGAAAAATTGCTTTTTTCTTTTCTCACACCTGCCTTAGGCAGTTTTATGCGTTTTGCAGACGCGAAATGTTAGCTTTTTCCATTTGCTGGGACGCATATTCCAAAGTGACTTCGTACTTCTTGCTCTTCTTGGAGGGCAGTTCGAACATCACATCCATCATGATGGTTTCGACAATCGAACGAAGGCCACGGGCACCTAACTTATACTCAATCGCTTTGTCTACGATATATTCATAGACTTCCGGAGCAAAGGTCAGCTTGATGCCGTCCATTGCAAACAATTTGACATATTGTTTGATAATGGAGTTCTTCGGTTCGGTCAAGATGTTACGCAAGGCTGTACGATCCAACGGATTCAGATAGGTCAAGATAGGCAGACGACCAATGATTTCGGGTATCAGCCCGAAAGACTTCAAGTCTTGCGGAGCAATATACTGCATCATATTACTCTTGTCTATCTTCACCACCTCCTTAGTAGCTCCATAACCCACCACGTTCGTATTCAAGCGTTGTGCTATCTTCCGTTCGATACCATCAAAAGCTCCTCCGCAGATAAACAGAATGTTCTTGGTGTTGACTGCAATCATTTTCTGGTCAGGATGCTTACGGCCTCCCTGAGGGGGGACATTCACAACCGAACCTTCAAGCAATTTCAACAATCCCTGCTGTACCCCTTCCCCACTTACATCGCGGGTAATGGAAGGGTTGTCGCCTTTACGGGCTATCTTGTCTATTTCATCGATGAACACAATTCCGCGTTCGGCTTCCGCCACATTGTAGTCGGCCACTTGAAGCAGACGTGTCAAGAGACTTTCGATGTCTTCACCCACATAGCCGGCTTCGGTCAGCACCGTCGCATCGACAATTGTAAAAGGTACCTTCAACAACTTGGCTATTGTGCGGGCCAACAGGGTCTTTCCTGTTCCCGTACTGCCCACCATAATGATGTTGGACTTTTCAATTTCCACATCATCCTCGCCTGTTTTCTGCATCAAGCGCTTGTAGTGGTTATAAACAGCTACGGACAGATAACGCTTGGCGTCATCCTGACCAATGACATATTGGTCGAGGAATTCCTTTATTTCTTTGGGCTTGGGCAATTCACCCCAATCAAGGTCACCTGAACTATGAACCGAACGGCTGGCTTCCTGAACAATCTCATAGGCCTGTTGGGCACAACTGTCACAGATATATCCGTTCAAGCCGGTTATCATAAAGCCCACTTCGCTCTCCGGTCGTCCACAGAAGCTACAACGTCTTCTACTTTTAGTATTGTTTTCTCCCAATGTCTTTTCTTTTTAGTTTATACCTTATTATATATTAAGGCTTGCGCGACAAGACCTCATCTATCATGCCATATTCCTTGGCCTCTTGAGCAGTCATCCAATAATCGCGATCAGAATCGGTCCACACCTTATCGAATTCAGTGTGTGAATGTTCGGCTATGATATGATAAAGTTCTTTCTTCAGCTTGGCGATTTCGCGTGCGGTGATTTCAATATCCGAAGCCTGGCCTTGTGCACCGCCCATCGGTTGATGAATCATGACGCGTGAATGAGTCAGCGCCGAACGCTTTCCTTCCTTTCCTGCCACCAACAATACGGCGGCCATCGAAGCGGCCATACCTGTACAGATTGTCGCCACATCGCTGTTGATGAACTGCATGGTATCGTAGATGCCAAGACCTGCATATACCGATCCGCCCGGCGAATTGATATAGATGGATATGTCCTTCGTGTTGTCTACAGAATCCAGATACAACAACTGTGCCTGAAGGGTATTGGCGGTATAATCGTTGATTTCTGTACCCAAGAAGATGATGCGATCCATCATCAAACGTGAGAACACATCCAGTTGTGTCACGTTGAGCTGGCGTTCTTCCAGGATATAAGGATTCAGGTATCCTGCTTGCGACTTGATGACATCGTCCAAGACAAGCGAATTCATACCAAGATGCTTCGTCGCATATTTCTTAAAATCATTCATATTTTACCTTCGTTTAATTAGTCAATAAAAAAGAGGTTCTTAACCCTCCTCATCCAACCAACAAAAGTACAAAATTCAGAATATGTACCAAATACTTGCAGGTGGAAAATGAAGATTAAGAACCTCTTTTCCTAATATTTTGTATTATTTCAACATTTCGTTGAATTCGTCGAAGCTGACTTCCTTGTTGTTCAATGCCACCTTACCCTTCAACGCTACAATCAGCTTGGAGTCAACGGCACGGTTCACCAGTCCTTCTACGTTTTCTTTCTTCTTCAACATGTCCTTGGCATAGTTTTCAACCATGTCTTCAGGCAAGTTCATCATGCCGTATTGAGCGAACTGCATACGGGTATTTTCCTTGGCAATAGCCAACAAGTCATCTTGTTCAACCTTGATGCCGTTAGCTTCCACCAACTGTTCCTTGATCAAGTGCCATGTCAGTTCTTCGATACTCTTGTCGTAGTTTTCTTCTACGAACGATTCGCCCTTATCCTGATTGTTCAGCAACATGATCTTCTTCAGCAATGCATCGGGGAATTCGAGCTTGCCAACCTTTTCCATCAAGTAGTTGCGAACGTCGAGGAGGAACTTGTAGTTGCTGTCCGCAACGAACTGAGCAGCAATACCTTCCTTAATCTTGCCACGGAATTCGTCTTCGCTCTTTACTGCGCCTTCGCCGAACACTTGGTCGAACAAAGCCTGATCGAGGGCAGCAGGGATGGCACGAGTGATTTCTTCAATCTGGAAGCTGAAGTCAGACTTCATGCCTTCCACTTCTTCCTTCTTGATCTTCAACAAAGAAGAAAGTTCAGCAGCATTGCCTTCATAAGCAACCGATGGGTTGAACACCAACACATCATTCACCTTGGCACCATTGAAGATAGCCTTCTGGTCGTCATTCTTCATGTAAGAAGGCATCATTACAGCACCTTCTACCTGGATACCACCTTCCTTGGTGTTGCCTTCTGCATCCAATTCAGCCAACAAGCCCTTCACCATGTCGCGATCCTGATAGCTGTCTACCTTGTCGTACTTGGAAGCACGCTGAGCATACATTTCAACTTGTGAGTTGACCATTTCGTCAGAAACGGCGATGGTATAGAAATCGATGGCATCCTTTTCAGTCAGTTCAGCCTTGAACTCCGGAGCCAATGCAATGTCAAACACGAATTCGAAGTTTTCTTGAGTATCGAAATCGATTGGTTGCATCTTTTCTTCATTTGGCAACGGCATGCCAAGCATATTTACCTTATTTTCGCGGATATATTCATTTACCTTTTCCTGCATCAGGCGATCCACTTCTTCAGCGGTTACCGACTTTCCGAACTGCTTCTTGATGAGGCTCATAGGAACCATACCCTTACGGAAGCCCGGGATATTAGCCTGCTGGCGGTATTTCTTCAACACCTTCTCTACTTTTTCCTGATAATCAGCTTTTTCAATGTTGACGGTGAGCAATGCGCTTACCTTGTCAACGTTCTGCATTGAAACGTTCATTTCTCTTCTTATATTATTTAATTATTACTTTTTTCTTCTATTCACAAAATAGGTTGCAAAATTAGTGTTTTATCTTTCAACCACCAAACCAAGAAAGCAAAACTTTCACATTAAGCCATCTTTTTGGAATCAAAGCAAAGAAAATAATGGAAGTCTACAAGTTCCATCGAACAAAGCAATGCTTTACCAACAACAAAACGACACTTTCCGATGCAGAAAGTGTAGATGATTATCAATCAGTCATTTAGCACTCTAAAAGGTACAACCACTCATTTGGCAAGTCATTGAGAATGTGTAAGTTAGTGATTTTCAACGCACTTTTCGCCTTGTACCTCCATTTTGGAATGTAAAAGTAAGTGTAATTTCTTGAATATCAAAACCCGAGGTACAAAAACTTGCAAAAAATCGCATTTTTCACCCCGAAAAGGTACAAAAACAGCTCTGAAACCGATGTTGGGGTCAGAGCTGTTTTACTATTCTATTTTGAGTGTTTTTTGTCTCTTTTAATGTGGGGCTACTATGGGGTGAATAACTTGTCGGGGGCTGGGGAGTACATAGGGGTGCTTAGGGGGCTTGTCCTATAGCTTGTCCTCAAACACGACACATAGTCGTCTATTGTATCACAGATGATATCGGTTGTTTTTGCCGTTTTATCCTAAACTCTTAGTTTAGAATTAAGAACTAAATTCAACCATTGTATAGGTTCGTTAAAAAACGCCCATTAATCTATTAAAGTAAGAGAATAATAGTAGGGTATCAATACTATTTGGCTCGCAATTTGTTTTTCTAAACAAAAATGTTTATTTTTGCGGTATGAATAGGATGATTGAAATACTAAAAGGGTTGCACCCAGGTCTTTTCTTGCAGCGAGAGTTGGGTAATAGAAAGCTCAAAAGTGGGCAGTTTGCCGAGTCTATTGGCGAACATCCACAGACTTTGAGTGCCATTATTTGTGGGCGTAGGTCAATGAATACACCTCTGTCCCTCCGTATCGAGCAGGCTCTCGGTTTGGAGGAGGGTTTCTTAATGACTCTACAGGTGTACTATGATATAGCCGAAGAGAAGCGTAAACTATCACAGAGTCATCGCCCTGACCTTACAAAGTTTCGCAAAACTCTATTCTGGGATACAAAGATTGAAAATATTGACTTTACAGCACATAGCAGATATGTAATCAATCGTGTGTTTGAGCGAGGAAATGAGGAGGAGATACAGGAGGTTATCCGTTTCTATGGCCGTGATACCATTTTGGATAACATCAACCTAAAAGTGAAGTCGCCATTTGAAAATAATATAAAAGCAAACATAAAACAGTATTTGGACTATGAAGCGTAAAGAACTGCAATACCAGACTGTCAAACCTATTTTGCGTTCCACTTTGGAGCGATTGATGGAGATAGATGAGTTTAAACCATTTAGGTTGGTCGGGGGCACATCGTTGTCACTCCGCTATGGTCATCGTATGTCTGATGATATAGACCTATTTACCGATACAGAGTATGGCTCGTTGGATTTCAAACTACTGCAAGATATCCTTCGCAGAGAGTTCCCATATTGCCAGGGTGATTGCGGTGAGATTGTAGGTTTTGGAACTTCATACTTGGTCGGCAATTCGACCAATGACAATGTAAAAGTCGACTTGTTTTATACCGACCCATTTATTCGTCCGATGGAGCAACGTGACAAAATTCGTATGGCTTCAGTTGATGATATTGTCGCAATGAAAATGGAGGTAATATCAAGAGGTGGCCGCAAAAAAGATTTTTGGGATTTGCATATGCTACGCAATCATTATAGCGAGGAGCAAATGCTCTCTTTGTATGAGGAGCGTTACCCATATGGAGCGACAAAGAATGAATGCATAAATGGTCTTACAAACTTCACATTGGCAGACAAGGATCCAGATCCAAAATGCCTAGAAGGCAAGGTTTGGCAATTAATTAAATTAGATTTTGTAGAGTAACTAAAGTACATGTTTTTATGGATGATCGGAAAGACTTTAAGACAGAATTTGCAGAATTATTAGAAAATACATATATATCAAGCAATGCGACCGATGAGGAGGCTACGGAATTTTGGAAGAAAATAAACGCTCTACTGCTTCCTAATATTCCTACAAAACTATATAGATTTAGAACCTGCAATGTGGATAATATTATGTCTTTCCAAAAACAGAATATATCAATATGCATTGCAGGGGCTTTCAAAGATGAATATGACTCTCTTATCTATATAAATAGGGATGTAATAAACAAGTCGATACAAGAGTTTATTGACTCAGGAGGAGTGAAAGCTATATGTGATTCATTTGACGATAATAGTGTTGATACAATATTAGGATATCTTTATAGTAACGATATTATTGAGAAAATAAAAGATAGTTTACCTATGACATCAAAGGATGATAGGCTAAACTATCTATTAAATAACCTGAATGGTTTTAAAGAGTATTTGCATAATCGTATTAGTACCTACATCGAGACTATGCGTCGAGATAGGTTCACAAAAATAGCATGTTTTACAGAAGATGTAAAGTCGTTATATATGTGGGACCAGTATGCAGATGGTTATAAAGGCTATGCCCTCGAGTACGACTTTACAAATTATCTATTACAAGGTTGTTTAGCTTGTCCAAAACAGCAAGGATGTGAACAAGAGAATAAAAATTACTCAAATTTATTCCCTGTCATATATTCTGAAAAGAGATACGATGCGACTAACAATGTAATTAATATTATACTGCGTGAAGTAATGGAAAATACCAAAGCTAAAAATATTAATCTACCAGTTGATCAGTTGCATTGGTATAAAACATATCTATATAAAGACGCCCATGCTTATAGCCATGAACGAGAATGGCGTATTATCACAAGGTGCCCATATCAACTAGATAGTGATTATTCAGAAATTTCGAACTTGGGTTGTTTAAAGGCTATATACTATGGTCCCAAAATGGAAAAACGATACAAAGATTTTTTAATGAATATTGCTCAGGTTATGGGTATCAAGCAGTATAATGTTGTGCTTGATGAGTATAGCACAAACTATGAGCTGAAGATAATAGAAATATAATTACATTTCTTGTAACATTGGGTAGTTGATAAAGTTGACACTCCTTAAGTTATTACAAAAATGTGGATAACTGAATACGGGAATAGTTTATTTTGTTGTAAATATTAAGCCTCTGTTAAACGACCATTTTAACCAACGGTTAAAATGGTGTACCTTGTAATGAACAAAAATACAAAATATTATGACTATAGCGAATAGAACTATCTGACAGTATAGGATAGTTCGATTCTATTTATACATCTCTGGTCTACGAGTTCGTTTTCCTCTTTCATTCTTTTGATCATCTCTGAGTTAGGAGGAACAATCTCATAAGTAGAACTATAAAGTTTGCTATGCTCATAATGCTCGTTGAGCCTTTGCGTAACTTCATCCATAGTGACCTCACCCTCAATTTGTTGCCGAGCAAGTTGAATCAGAAACTCAGACACACTAAGTCCATCTACATTCTGTAAGCCTATTGCTGCACCCCAATTGTTCGCCCTTTCTCTAACAGCCTTATCAGGATGGTTCTTATATTCCTCAAATAATCCCATAATTTTTCTTATAAAGTTACTAAAAATATGGGAAATAGCCAACACGTTCACCTAAATTATTCTTGGAACAACAATTATATAGTCCGTAAAGTTTGCTGTATGGAAAATAAAGTCTAACTTTGTTCATAATTTAATGGATATAATTTGAATTAAGATGTCGAATAATCAACAAATAGTGATGAATAGAATAAAGGTTACACTTGTTGAAAAACAGAAAACCAATAGATGGTTAGCTGAACAGATGGGCAAATCAGAAAACACGATCTCAAGATGGTGTTCTAATAAGTCACAGCCGTCAATCATTCAATTACAGGAAATTGCGAACCTATTAGATGTTGATGTTCGTGTGCTTTTAAAATCGCAAAAAGAGTAATATAAAATGTCGAAACGCATTGAATACATAATAGATGACATCAAGGAGCAATATCTTGAAAAAGATAATAACATACCTTGGATTATAGGATTTAGCGGCGGCAAGGACAGCACAGTTGTCCTAACTCTGGTATGGAGAGCGTTGCTCGCTATACGAGAGGAGCTGGGGAATAATGCTCTAGCGAGGCAAGTGTATGTCGTGAATAATGATACACTTGTTGAAAATCCTATTATTACGGATTATATAGTGGAAGTATTGGACTCTATTCGCACTGCTGCAATTGAACAAAAACTCCCAATTAATGTACAAATTACAGTTCCTAAATTAGAGGATAGTTTTTGGATTAGCTTTCTTGGTAAGGGTTATCCGGTGCCTAACAACACCTTCAGATGGTGTACTGACAGATTAAAGATTAAGCCTACCACCCAATTCATTCTTGATAAAGTTGATGCTATGGGAGAGGCTATCGTACTTATTGGCACACGATTGACAGAGAGTGCGACCCGAGCAAAGTCTATTCGCCGTCACGAGATTAAAGGAAAGAGATTGACCAAACATCCTCTGAATCCTAATACATACACATATCCGCCTATTAAGGATTTGTATTTGGAAGAGGTGTGGCATATCCTTAACAACGAACCATCGCCTTGGGGTTATGACAATAAAAAGCTTTTCCAGATTTACGCAGATGCTACGGCAGATGACTACGAGTGCCCTACTGTAATCACTGATAAGACTCAGCCTTCGTGTGGCCAGAGCCGATTTGGCTGTTGGGTTTGTACTGTTGTAAAAGAAGACAAATCGATGAAAGCGCTTATCAATAATGGCAATCAGTGGATGGCGCCATTGCTCAGATATCGAGATGAGATGGTTGCTGGTCGAAATATATCGGAGAATAGATATGCTACTCGCCGAAATGGTCAGGTTGCGCAAGATGCCGATGGACATAATCAAGGTAACTATACTATTGAATATCGTCGTGATATGCTCAAGAAACTTTTAGAGCTTCAGCGTGATATGCAAAAAGTAAAGCCCCATATGGAACTGATTTCAAATCAAGAATTAGTAGCTATTCAAATTAATTGGTATCGTGATGGATTCTTTGAACCCAAAGTAACAGATATATACAATGAGGTATATAAACGCAATATGCCTCTTGAAAATATGCAGTATCAAGAACGCTTAATTCTTGAAAAGGTTTGTGCAGAACATCCTGAAGATTATCACTTGATAAATGATTTGGTGTCACTTCAAAAAAGTAAGACTATTTTGATGAATAATAACGGTCTTCAGGGTGATATCGAGAAACGATTAGATAACTACCTCAACCAACAGTAAGCTATGTTTATAGAATCGATAACA
>JAFVTL010000125.1 GCA_017503235.1 Bacteroidaceae bacterium
TACACATAGGTGTACTTCTCCGTGCGTGTGGTCTTCCCGCTCGCCGTGTGGGTGTGCGTCACCGTGGACGGCTTGCCCGTGAAGGTGTAGGTGGTCTCCGTCACCTCGTGGCCGCCCAGCAGGTTGCTCTCCACCTTGCGCTTCACGCGTCCCTTCGCATCGTAGTAGTAGGCCACGTATATCTTCGTGCTGCTGCCCGGTATTCCGATGACCTGTCCCGTCAGCTTTCCCCATCCGGACAGCGAAGTGTCGCTGGTATAGAGGCTGCTGGTGAAGCCCGTGCTTCCCACGAAGCTGTAGCTGTCGTAATGGTTCTTCAGGTATTCCCCCGAGGTGGAAGAGGCCTTCGAGGTGTTCTCGCCCTGAGAGGAGGGACGGCCCACACCGTCGTAGGTGTAGAAGGTCCACTTGCCCGAGCTGCGCTGCACCCCGTCCTGCGTGTAGGCCAGACGGTCCTTCCAGTCGTACTCATACGTCACGTACTGTGCGCCGGGGTTCTTGCGGTAGGTGCACAGGCCCTTCTCGTTGTAGCGGAACTCGAAGGCGTACTGGTCGGTGCTCGCCGTGCTCTGGTACATGGGCTGGAGCACGAAGCGCAGGCGGCCCAGGCTGTCGTACACGTAGTAGGTGTCCAGCTGCTCGGTGCCGTTCATGCGGCGTTCCAGCAGGGTGAGGCCGTCGCCCGTGGTGAAGGTGTAGGACACGCGGCCGTCCTCGTCGGTGGTCTTCACCACGTGCAGCGTGCCGGCGGTGTGGTATGTGCTTCCTCCTGTCAGCGAGTTGCCGCTCACGCCGTACACCTTGCAGGACTGCACACCGCTGGCGGTGTTGGTGGTGTACTGGGTGGTAACGGGATGTGCGCTGTACCAGGCCGCACCGGGACCGTACTGCATCATCACGCGGTCGGCCGTGGAGAGTTCATAGACCGTCTCCGTATAGGGACGGGTGTCGTTGTAGCCCTGGCTGCTGTTCTGCGCATAGCCCTTCAGCGTGGCGGGGGCGGTATAGTCGGAGGTGACAGAGGCGGGAAGCCACGAGCGGACGGGACGGCCTAAGTTGTCGTATTCCTGAAGCGAGGCGTGGCGTTCCGCGACGCTGTTCTGCTTCGTATGTCTGGTCACTTCCTCGAAGGGACGGCCAAGGCCGTCGTAGTAGGTCACGAGGTCGGTATAGTCGCCCGCCGTCTCGTTGACCATGCGGCGGGTCAGGATATAGTTCTGTGAACTGGTCTGCGCTGCGGCACCGATTCCTGCGGCGCACATCAGCAAAGTTATGATTGTCTTCTTCATGATGATTGTATTTTTTTAGTAGTCAAAGTAGTTAGAGTAGTTAAAGGAGTTAAAGGGAGATAGTCGCTCCGCTCCTTGGGGAGATAAAGGCCGATACATATTGTAGATGTTTTCCGGTCGCATCATGCCATGTTTCTACGGGAGGGTGTCCGTCGGAAATTTGCCTCTATATGCAAAACTTTTGGCCTTTAACTCCCTGTCCGGAGGACGAGCGAAGCGATAACTCCTTTATCTCCATTTATCTCCATTATTATCTCCTTTGTCTCCCTTATTCCTTATAATGATAAGTATAGCTCTCGATGGTTTTCCAGTCGGCGTCACGGACGGCCTTCAGGCGGTGGTGCGCGTCGTACTCATAGAAGGTCACGATGCCGTCCTCACCGGCGGCGGAGGTGATGCCGTTGTCGGGGTCCCACGTGTAGGTCACGGCCGACATGCCCGAAAGCAGTCCTTTGCGCACGTTCTCGTGGGCCGTCTTCACATCCGCATAGTTCGAGGCGCTCACCACCTTGTAGCTTTCCAGAGCCTGCAGGCGGGTCTGGAGCGTGGTGCTGGCCTGCAGCTGGCTGTACACGTAGTTGCCCAGTACGGCCATGATGCAGCGGCCGCCGTGTCCCCACCAGACGGTGGTATTGAGGTCCGTACGCGACAGGTAGGCCAACGGGTTCAGAGCGCTGTCGTAGTGGGTGTACTGGCGGTCGAACTCGAAGTTGGCATGGCGCACCAGCTTGCCCGAACTGTTCACACGGGTGGTGACACTGCCCGCCGAAGCGCCCGTCTTCAGCGTGAACACCGAGTCGGCCACGGCATAGCTGCCCGAAAGCTTGTGGGTGCGGAAGGTACCGCCGGTGTAGGCGCCGTCACGCTTCTCCACGGTCTGTACGGGTGTGCCCGTCATGTTCTTCTCCACCAGCTTCTTCAGGGCGGTGGCCTGTGCGGAAAGGCCGGAGGAGGTGTCGAACGCCACTCCGTCGGGGTAGACATATTCCTTGCGCACCACCGTGCCGTTGTCGGTTGTCAGCTGGTCAAGTGTCAGGCGGTTGCCGCTGTAGCCGTACTGGTTCACGGTACGCACGGAATCGGCCACGGCACTGCCCTGCATGGTGTAGTCGGTCACCGTGCGCTTGTTCAGGCGGCTGTACACGATGGAACGGGTGGAGCGGTTGATGAGGTAGCGGTACTTGGTGGCACCCGAACTCTTCACGCCGTCATTGAACATACAGACGGTATAGCCGTAGCGCACTGCCGTCTCGTGATGGTTGTAGTCGTTCAACTCGGTGCGGACCACGCGGTTGTAGTTATCGAGCGTGATGCGCCGGCGTAACTTGCCCACGGTACGGGTGGATCGGTAGGAAGGACCCATCGGGTAGTTCAGGTAAGTTGTATAGGTCGTGTTGAAGCCTTCCAGTCCCGACGGGTAGCCGCCCTGCAGACCGTACCAGGTGTTCTGAAGGGTCACCAGCAAGCCGTTGTTCGAGCCGTTTACGAAATCGTAGTTCGTATAGATGTAGTTCAGCCCCGGTTCGGCCACCACACGGTCGAAATAGTGGATGTCACGGCACAGCACGCCCCCTGAGGCGTTCTTGCGCACTTCCTCCACCTCGGTGTAGCACACGGGGACACCCTCGAAACTGTTCTGTGGCTTGTCCGTGTAGTACGGGACCGCTTCGAAGCGGCTGTGATTGTTCAGGTTGTCCACCACCACGCGGTACATGACGGTAGTGTGGATGGAGGGGTGTACCAGAATGCCGCTCGACTTGGCGTTAGTGGCCACGCTGTAGTCCGCCGAATGTCTCTTGTAGACATATTCCACATACTGCAGGTTGCCCAGGTTGTCGGCTATGGTGCGGCTCTTCAGACGGCGGCCGGTGATTTCCGAGCCGGGAGTGACGTCCACGGTGGAAGTTCCCACGCGGCTGTAGTCATGATCCTCGTAAGTGAAGCTTTCATAGCCTCCCGATGGATAGTCGATGCGGGTCAGGCAGAAGTAGTCCTCCACGGTCTGGTCACAATAGTCCTCTACGGTGGAGTAGCCGTGCAGGGTGGAACTGTTGGCAGGTCCCGACACCCAGCAGGCGGGATTGCCCGAAGTGTTGCGGTCCACTACGGTCAGCCATCCCGGGAGGCGGGCCCACGAGCCTCTTGCATGGTTGGCTCCGGTAGCCACATGCGGCTTGTACGTGTTCTTCGAGCGGCTGAAGGAGTAGCCGTAGGTAAAGCGGGTAGCCGGAAGGGTAGTACCGTCTTTGCCGTACTCCTGGATGGCACTGAGTCCCATACGCCGGTTATAGTGGGAGGTGGAAGCCGTATTGGTATTGGTGAAGTAGACTCCGTCCGTCAGCGTATAGCCCTTCTGCAAGGTACCGGTCTTGTTGTACAGCTCGATGGACTTGATGCGCTTGGTGTTCGGAATGTCATCGCGGCTTTCGCTGTTGAAGAGGATGTAGCCATAATCCGACTCGATGCGTGTCAGGCGGCAGGTATAGATGTGGTTCCGATAATATTGTCCGTCCACCTCAATGCGGAGGTCGGGATAATGTTCCTCTTCGTAGCTGAAGTTCACCACACCACCTTGGGGAGTGGTGATTTGCGAAAGAAACCAGCTGTTGGTCACACTGCTGCCGTTCTTCGCGCAGGTGCCTTTCTCCTCGAAGCGGTACACCACGCCGTCCGTATCTGTGATAGTATAGCCTCCCTGGGTCTTTGCCAGACGGAAGTCGGTGTCGGGATAGAGCTTGTTCACGCGGTTGTTGTTCTGGTCCAGCGAAAAGTCTATCTCGCCGGAATGTCCCATGAAGGAATAATAATAGGTGTCGGGATTGCCCGTTGTGTTCATACCCTGCAGGGCGCTGTCCATGATGCTATAGCCCGATGACTGCTGTTCGGAGAACTTGGACGTGATGTAGTTGGCGTTGTATTGCCAGGGAACGGCACTGCGGGTAGTGGCTGTCAGGTCGTCACTGCCGTTGATGACGGAAGTGATGACACCGCCGGCCAGCAGGGACCAGCCCAGTCCGACGGAAGAGGCTTCGGTTTCGTGGTTCACGTCGGCAGTGCTGAAGGCCAACGTTACGGGAATGTCGACACCCTTGCCCGGAAGGGTCAGAAGGGGGATGTTGACGGACAATTGTCCGGTGTGAAGGCTTGCTTCCGGCGAAGCTGCCGAAAGGAACTGCTGGGCATGGATGCCCGGACGCTGCACTTCAAATTCAGTCTGTGCCTGGACATGCAGGCTGCAAAGGGCCAGCGCAAGCAGAGCGCCTGTGCGTCTTAAAGTCTTGTTTATCATGTGTAGATACTTTTTGAATGTTTGTTGATACGATGTGTTGGATAAGGCGGAGCCGCCGCCGGTGTCCCGGGCTGCCGGGAGCCGCTCCGTCTGCTCAGTACTACCTCATCAGAGGTTCATGGCATTGGCACCTATCACGCCAGCGATGGCGGAGGCGACGGCAATAATCAGTTTCAGGATAATGTCCCAAGTGGATTTCTTTTTGTTTTCAGTTGTTTCCATGTCGTAAATCTGTTTTAGTTTTGTTAATAATAATCGTTGTACCAACTTTGTGTGGTAGTCCCTCGGTTCCCCCTGCCCCCGTGAAGGGGCAGGAAGGGAGGGAGAAAATAGTCAAGTCTGTTACATTTTTCGATAGGTTTCCACGCAAGGACTCGGGAGTCGGGGACCTTCCTTTTTTACCGGTAGGAGGAGCCTTCCGCAGAACTGTTCCGCAGATGTCTTTGAGGCCTCGAGAAAGGGTTGTCCCCATTCCTAAGCGGCCTTGCGCTTCATGTCAAGTCGGATTCCTTAATCGCTTGTACCTTCGTCGTCGGGCGCAGGGGTTTCTTCATTGCCGGCCGATGTATCATCGACAGACGGATTGAACTTCACGCAACGGACTCCGTCTACCAGAGGATAGCTGCCTACCGTACCATTCGAATGGCGGGTAAATGCTTGCTGGAAGTGTACCTTCAGACGGGCTTGACCGGAGGTGACATCTTCTTGGGTGGCAACGCCCTTGCCGTTTGCTTTCATCACAATGCGGAAAGTGCCGAAGCCGTCGAGAGTGACACTGTTCGAGTTCTGGAGGTGAGTAGCCATCACACGAACCAGGTTGTCGATGGTGTTCTTCACATCGCCCGGAGTGAGCGAGCAATACTCCGCAATTTCCTTTGCGATTTGCTTGGTACTTACATTACCTACGATTTGTACACGCGGGTAGAATAACTTGTCTCCGAATTTGTCCTTTACTGTGGACTGATAAGGTTTAAATAATAAAGCCATAATGTTTAGTTTTTTTTAAATTAATAATAGTAGTTATGTTCTCGTGTCAAGCTTAACAACACTACAAAGATAAAGGACGTTTTTAGTATATCCAAATGTTTTTGAAGGAATTTTTCAACTGTTTTATTAACAATGGCAGGAGAGTACTTCTCTGCTTGTTCCGTTAACACTATTTAAAATTTGGAGATTTTCAAGAGTCTTTTCACTTTTTTCCTTCCTATACCTTAATATATTATAGGGAAATTTCAATCAAACAAGTACCCTAAAAACAATATTTTATAATATCTTGATAATCAGTTTATTAGTTTATTAAAAAAAGGGTATGACCAAGAGCGTATTCTCCTCCGGGCAGGATATTACTACGCTCCGAGCAGGATGTTAATCTCCTCCGAGCTGTAACGGCCGTTCCTGGTCACCAGCAGCGGCTTCGCTTGGTCACCAAGTCATTGTGATGCTGGTAATGACTCAAAAAGGGTGCGGAAAACACCTCATTGGAGGTTCCAATGAAGATAATCGGATGAGAAAGGGGAAAGCAGAGTGTATCAGATTTTATTTTGTAAATCAAATTTACTATCAATCAATGTTTCTCTGTCCAATAGATGCCGAAGAATATGCAGAGGGCTCCTACGACCGAAGCGAATGTAATGGTTTCGGACAGGACAATGACGGAAGTAATCAAGGCTACCAACGGCTGTACATAGAGGTAGTTCGATGCTTTTTCAGGTCCCAGTTCCTTGACGGCTATGTTCCAGGTGATGTAGCAGACCATGGAAGCCACCACACCCAGAAAGACAAGGTTCAGTGCCACCGTAGGCTGTAGCAGCAGATCGGCACGGAAGGGTGCCGGGTCGAACAGGAAGTAGAACAACAGGGAGAGAATGCCGTAAATGAATACCTTGCGGGTGATGAAAAGGGTGGTATAGCGATTGCCCAGGCGTTTCAGTATCAGGCAATAGAAGGCCCACATGGAGGCGGCCACTATACTGAGACCATCGCCCAAAGGATTGACTTCGAGCAGGAAACTGCCGTTCAGCACCACCAATACGACACCTATCATCGCCACTGCCGAACCTATCAGCAGGTCTTTGCGCAAAGGGACTTTGTCTACCCAGGCATTCAACAGGGCGGTGAACAGGGGTGCGGCTCCCACCAAGATGGCTACGTTCGAGGCTTGTGTCAGCTGGATGGCGGTATTCTCGGCCAGAAAATAAAGCGAACCGCCCGTTATGCCGAGCAGCACCAGCAGCATTTCGTCTTTCCAACTGTCGGCCCACAAGCGCTTGTGCGAAAGGAACAGCATACCGGCATAGGCCAATATGAAGCGATAGACCATAATTTCGGCCGGCTCCAGCCCATGCTGAAGGAGTACTTTGGTAGATACAAAAGTGGTACCCCACACGATGACGGTGAAGAGGGTAATGAGATGATAGAGCAATGTGCGGTTCTTGAACATGATTTCAGTAGATTTCAAGGGTACAAAGATAGATATTTTTTGGAGTTATTTCATTAGGTAATTAAAGGAGTTAAAGGGAGTTAAAGGAGATAAAGGAGATAAAGGAGATAAAGGGAGATAAAGGCCAAATGCAGGTGTGTTCTTTCCTTAAGGAGTTAAAGGAGTTATAGAAGTTAAAGGAGTTAAAGCCAAATGCCAAGTGGATGTTTACGGAAACATCAGTCGAAACAATTGGCTTTAACTCCCTGTCCGAAGGACGAGCGAAGCGATAACTCCTTTATCTCCTTTATCTTCTTTATCTCCTAAAATTGAATAACCAGACAAACATTCCCATTGATAGTGCGTTTCCTATACAGTATTCTAAAAACTTTATTCATATGAAAAATCAATTATCTGCCATCCTGCTTGCCTCCATAGGTTTGGGAACACAAGTGCCTGCCAATGCCTGTACCGGCATCACCTTGAAAAGCCAGGACGGAGCCACCATTGCCGCACGCACCATCGAATGGGCCGAAAGTGTCATGAAAACTATGTATGTAGTGGTTCCACGAGGACAGGAGATACAGTCGCTCACCCCTACAGGCATGGATGGATTGCGCTTCACTTCCCGCTACGGACTGGTAGGACTGGCCGTGGAACAACAGGAATTCATGGTGGAAGGCATCAACGAGAAAGGACTTTCGGCCGGACTCTTCTATTTTCCGAACTATGGAAAATACCAGCCCTACGAGGCCGACAAGAAGAAGGAGTGTCTGGCCGACTTCCAGTTGGTGACTTATGTATTGTCGCAATGTGCCACCGTAGACGAGGTGAAGGAGGCACTGAAGAAAGTACGTGTCATCAACATCGATCCACGCTCGTCCACGGTCCATTGGCGGTTTACCGAACCGTCGGGACGTCAGGTAGTGCTTGAAATAGTGGACGAAGTGATGCAGTTCCACGAAAATCCGTTGGGAGTGTTCACCAATTCACCCGGCATTGAATGGCACTGGACAAACCTGAACAATTACATCAACTTGCAACCCGGTACCTCTCCCGAACACAATTTCGGCCCGTTGGAAATGAAATCCATCGGCCATGGAAGCGGACTGCTCGGACTTCCGGGCGACTTCACTCCTCCGTCACGCTTCGTACGGGCCGCTTTCTTCCAGCTCACCGCTCCCCAACAGCCTTCGGCCGAAGAAAGTGTCTTCCAAGCTTTCCACTTGTTGAACAACTTCGACATTCCGACAGGCACTGAACAGCCTTGGGGAAAAGCATCGGCCGATGTACCCAGCTCCACCCAGTTTACCGTAGCATCGGATACGCACAACTGTCGCATCTATTACCGCACCATGTATAACAGCAATCTGCGCTGCATCGACCTGAAAAGTATCGATTTTGACCAAGTAAAGTACCATTCTACCCCCTTGGACACCATCAAGAAGCAGCCTGTTGAGATGATTCTTGTGAAATAATTTTGTAGGGAAGAGATTATTTGCCAATTTTGCATCAGAAGTAATTATTTAAAATAGCATATAACTATGTCATTCATTACAGATCTGATTCAAGAAAAGGCCGTCGACGTATTGGGCGGCATCTCTCTTCCCGACAATTTGAAGGAACAAGTGCTCGGTGGTGTGTCCGACTCCATCTTCGGAAGTATCAAGGAAACAGCCGGCAAAGAAGGCGGTATCGACCAGCTCATCGAACTGTTCACCGGACGCCAGTCGGCAGCTTCCAGCCCCGTTACTGACCTGGCCGGAAAGTTGTTCAGCACCGACATTGCCAAGAAGCTCGGTTTGTCGCCGGGCATCATCAGCGCCGTTGTACCCATGATTCCGAAAGTGATTGAAAAGTTCACTTCCAGCAAGGGTATCGACGTGAACGACCTCATCAGCGAAGTGACCAAGTCGGGTGTAGCCGACAAGCTGAAAGATGCGGCCGGAAGTCTGTTGGGAGGTTTCTTCAAATAATCATCCCTCATGAAACGAAAACTGGTATTTGTTACCAACAACGCTCATAAGCTGGAGGAAATCTCCAGCATATTGGACGGAAAAATGGAATTGCTGAGCCTGAAGGATATCCAATGTACGGCCGACATTCCTGAAACGGCCGATACCCTCGAAGGAAATGCCATCCAGAAAGCAGAATACATCCATCGTCACTATGGACTGGACTGCTTTGCCGATGATACCGGCCTCGAAGTGGAAGCCCTGGACGGGGCGCCCGGAGTATATTCCGCCCGCTATGCCGGCGAAGGACACGATTCGGAAGCCAACATGCAGAAACTGCTTCACAACCTGGAAGGGAAGGACAACCGAAAAGCCCAGTTCCGTACGGCCATCTGCCTGATTATGGACAATGAACAGCATTTGTTCGAAGGAATCTGTCGGGGTGAAATCATCAAGGAAAAGCGGGGAGGAGCCGGATTCGGTTATGACCCCATCTTTGTTCCCGAAGGATACACCGAAACCTTTGCCGAACTGGGAAACGACATCAAGAATACCATCAGTCATCGCGCCAAGGCTGTGCAGATGCTCTGTGAATTTCTTAATAAATAGAGGCTGTCTCAAAAATGCCTCTTTTACTTTTTCATCCGCAGATTACGCGGATTGCGCAGATAAATAATAACCTTTCGGTATCATAAAGATGAAAAATCTGCGTTATCAGCGGCATCTGCGGATGAAAAGTGTATGTTGACACAGCTTATTTTTATTTTATATTTTATACAATCGCTACTACTCCACTTACAATCATCAGCAGATAAACCAATACCTTCAGGGTGCGGTTGCTGATAAGTTCAAAACATCGGGCTCCTAACGATGCACCGATAAGAGTTCCCAGGAAACCCACTATCCACCATGCCGGAAGAGCATCGGAAAAGAAACCTACCTTGAAACGGAACAAGGCATAGAACACATTCAACACCACAGAAAAGGCTTGAAGCGTGGAGACATACTCACGCTTGTCGGTCAAGGTACTGATGCAATAAAGAACCAACGGAGGACCGGGCATGGCAAACATTCCACCCATCACACCACTGACGCTCCCAATAGTGACTTGTGCCGGACGCGAACTGAAAAGGCGTCCCATCCGGTTTTCGAAAAACAGAAAATAAAGGGCTATGAGAATCAATGCCACACCCAAGCATTGCTTCAAGAAGTCGTTGCTCATGGAAGTCATGAACTCTGTGGCAAGAAAAGAGAACAGAACATTGAACAGTGTCACCCGCCACATGATGTCCCAACGGATGTACTTCCAGTTTTGAAGGGCTACCATCAGTGCCGTACTGCCCGACAACAGACCTGAAAGCATGACCGACTCTCCATAGGTGGGAAGGAAGAACGGAAAGAACATCATCACAAAAATGCCGAAACCGAATCCGCTGACCCGCTGGATGAAACTGGCTATGGTGGCCAACAGGAAGATAAAGGTATAGATGAGCATAATACATATTATATCAAGCACGGATTACACAGAAAAAGTATATGCTTACATACACTAAAATTCCGTGTAATCCGTGCCTACAAAATCAATCGATTACAATCCTAACTTCTCGGATATTTCGAGCATCCGTTGGATGGGCTTCACGGCCTCCTTGGCTATTTCAGCATCGACCGTCACTTCCGGCCATTCGTACTTCAAGGTGTTGTAAAGCTTTTCAAGCGTATTCAGGCGCATGAAGTTACATTCATTGCAAGCACAAGTACTGTCTTCGGGAGGAACAGGAATGAAGTTCTTTTCCGGACATTGCTTGCGCATCTCGTGAAGGATACCACTTTCGGTGGCTACAATGAAATTCTGTTTTGAACTGTTGACAGCATGTTTCAACAGGCCGGCGGTAGAGGCTACCTTGTCGGCCAATTTCGCTACAACGCCCTTACACTCAGGATGTACCAGCACATCAGAATCGGGATACTGGGCCTTCAGTTCCAGAATCTTTTCAACCGAGAACTGTTCGTGTACATGGCATGCTCCGTCCCATAGAAGCATCTGCCTGTTCGTAATGGAGTTAATATAATTGCCCAAATTCCTATCCGGACCAAAGATTATTTTTTCTTCCTTTGGGAAACTTTCCACTATCTGCTTGGCATTGGTGGAAGTAACGACTACATCGGTCACCGCCTTGACAGCTGCGGTAGTGTTGACATAAGAGATGACCGTATGGTCGGGGTGTTCCTTGACAAACTGTGCAAACTTGTCGGCCGGACAACTGTCGGCCAATGAACAGCCGGCATTGAAGTCGGGTACCAGCACTTTCTTTCCGGGACAAAGGACTTTAGCCGTTTCACCCATGAAGTGTACACCACACATCACAATGATGTCGGCATCGGTCTTTGCTGCCCATTGTGCCAAGGCCAGGCTGTCGCCAACAAAGTCGGCGATGTCCTGTATTTTTCCACTCTGGTAATAGTGACCTAAAATAACCGCATTCTTCTCTTTGCGAAGGCGGTCGATTTCCGCTTTCAAGTCCAAGGCTTTGTCCACCGGTTCGTCGACATACCCTTTTTCCAACCATTCTGATTTAACCATAGAATAATATATTTTCTTTTTTATTTTTTAAAGAAAGAATTCTTAATGATGATAATAGCCTGTTGAAAGTGTTCATAAATAATGTCCCGTTTTCTTGCTTGAAAAGTTATTCATTCAAGGCTCGAAGATATGAGCAAACAATGAACAGCCTTACTTGCTGGAACAGTAGTATTTATGTACTTTATCAACAAACTGTTGACAACGTGCAAAGTTAAAAACTTTACGGCAATGAATCTCCATAAATTAGAATAAAAAGTGTTGATACAAGGTTTTTAAATAAGTGGATAATAATTTGGAGATTGGAAACCGGGATTTGTATAAACGTCTTTTCAAATATTGCAAAATTATTTTTTAAAAAGATATGAAGAATGTTTTCACAAGTTTTCAACAGTTATCAACAGGGTGTGGGAATAAGTTATTATCTTTGAAGCAATATTGATACAAGTTATGCGAAAACTTAAGATAACAGAATTGAACCGTCTTTCTGTAGACGAATTCAAACGGGCGGACAAGCTTCCGTTGGTGGTGGTATTGGATGAAGTGCGCAGCCTGCACAATATCGGTTCGGTATTTCGTACGTCGGATGCTTTTCTGGTGAATGGCATTTATTTATGTGGCATTACGGCCACACCTCCCCATCCTGAAATGCACAAGACGGCACTGGGTGCGGAAGATACGGTGGACTGGATTTATCGGAAGCATACGCTGGATGCTGTGAAGGAGCTTCATGAACAGGGATATACCGTACTGGCCATTGAACAGGTGGAAGGAAGTACCATGTTGGGTGACCTTCAGTTGGATCGGGAAAAGAAGTATGCCATTGTGATGGGCAATGAAGTGAAGGGAGTGCAGCAGGAAGTGGTGGATGCTTGTGACGGATGTATTGAAATACCTCAATATGGTACAAAACATTCGCTCAATGTGTCGGTGACTACCGGTATTGTACTTTGGGAATTTGCCAATAAGTTGATGTCATTCAGAGAGTAATCAGATTTGTCCGCTCTCTACCATCAGCACAACCCGTTCGGTCAGTGCATCCTCGCCTTCAGGATGGTATTCCTTCTTGAGGCTGGCACCGAACAAAGAGGCAAAGGCTTGATAGAATCCTGCCTTGAAAGAACCGAGAAAGGCTTTTACCAGTTCATAGGATGACGAATCGGTTTGACGGTTGATAAGTTTGATCAATAGTTTTCCTTGCGAGAAAGTCATTTTCTTCAGTCGGGGAGTGTATTGTTCCTTCAGCCCTTTTTCCACTCGTTTCAGATGCTTATCGCGAGATTTCTCATCGGGAAGTGTCTGGAGATATTCATAGGTTTCAATGATGATTCCATTGATTTCCTTGGCTAAAGGCAATGTCTTCTTGACGTTTCTCACCAGCTTGTAGAATTCGCGGCGTTCCTTCTCATTCTTGAACTTGAGGAAGTCCTTGAAAACATACAGCACCGGCATACGGAGCGAAGGGATAGTATCTCCCTTGTACACGGTAACAGGTACCATGAATCCATTGATGGTAGTGGTGTTTTGCTGCTGGCCTCGTGCATGGATGACAAGGAAAGAAAGCAAGAATATGAGGATGAGTTTTTTCATTTGGGTGTAAAAGTACGAAAAATACAGTATGAACGTTTTTTTAATAGATTTATTTAACATCATGCAGTAGTTTATGAAGGCAATGTCAAGGTGGTTGATAAAGTTGTCAATAGTTTGTCTTTCAGTGTTTTGGCCGGTTAATAACCTGTCGGCACAGGAAGCATGGGAAGAGACATTGCACCAATTGGCCGCCGAAGAAGATGACAATGGGCGTTGGGAAAGTCTGTATGAGGAACTGGCCGAATGGAGAGAGCATCCGTTGAACATCAATGCGGCTACTAAGGAACAGCTTGAAAAGTTTCCTTTTCTGAGTGACATCCAGATAGAGAATATTCTGTATTACCTATATAAACATGGTGATATGTTGGGAAGCAAGGAACTCCAGATGGTAGAGGACCTGGACCGTAAGACCATCGGTTATCTGCTTCCTTTCATCACTTTTGAAAAGTCGGAGAAAGAAAGTCAGAAACTCTCCTTGAAGCAGGTGATGAAATATGGTCGGCACGAACTGATGACTCGTCTGGATGTGCCTCTCTATACCCGCAAAGGGTACTATACCAAATATTTGGGTTATGGATTCTATCACAACGTGCGTTATAATTTCCGTTATTCCGACAAGATTGTAGTGGGAGTGACTGCTGAAAAGGATGCGGCCGAACCATTCTTTGATGGGTACAACCGGAAGGGATATGATTACTATTCACCTTATCTGATTCTGAACGATGTGGGCCGTTTCAAAACATTGGCTTTGGGCAATTATCGCTTGTCTTATGGTTATGGGTTGGTGATGAATGCCGGATTCAGCTTGGGAAAGTCGACCATGGTTTCGT
The DNA here is from genome assembly GCA_017503235.1 of Bacteroidaceae bacterium. Lineage (GTDB taxonomy): Bacteria > Bacteroidota > Bacteroidia > Bacteroidales > Bacteroidaceae > Phocaeicola. The sequence goes on from JAFVTL010000125.1 coordinate 13,951, forward strand.
CCATGCAGAGTCGGGCTTCGGGCATCAGGAAACATTCTTCGACGGATGAATACAACTATTTTCAAGGAATAGCTGCCAGTTACCGCCTTTCAAATCGTTGGTCTTTGGATGCTTTCTATTCTTATCGTCAGATGGATGGAACGGTAGACGGCCGGTTCATAACTTCGTTGAAAAAGGATGGATACCACCGGGTAAAGACTGACTTTGAAAAGAAGAATACGGTTTCTAACCAACTGGCAGGCAGTCATTTATATTACAATGGGAAATATTATGAACTGGGACTTACAGCAGTTTATAATGTTTTCAACAGGGTGTTGAAAAGTACTTCACGAACCTATAACCGATTCTATCCGCAAGGGCGTGATTTCTTCAATGCCGGACTTACTTACAAATTCTTTTGGAAACGCTTTATCCTGTCGGGCGAAACGGCTTTGGACAAGCGGGGACGTATAGCCACATTGAACGTTCTTACTTATTTGCCGAATAGCGAAACACGCATCCTTCTGTTGAACCGTTTCTACGACATGGCCTATCAAAGCCTGTATGCCAAGGCAATGGGTGAGGGAAGTATGGTACAGAATGAAAGTGGAGTGTATGCAGGATTGGAAACCCGCTTGTTGAAATCGTTCACACTGAACGCTTATGCCGATTTCTTTTATTTCCCCTGGAAGAAATACCAGCTCAGTCAGGCGGAGACAACCGGATTTGATGGAATGGTACAGTTGGGTTATGAACCGACGGAAACCGTTGACATGTTCTTGAGATATCGTTACAAGCAGAAAAAGAAGGATTACAATCCCGAAGAAGGAGACAAGGTGGTGTTGCCTTATACCCAACAGAAATGGAGGTATCAGCTGAGTTATCAACCATCGGAGGAATGGTTGTTGAAAACGACGGCCGACTATGTGTGGTGTGGATATAGCGGATTAAAGGCGTCGCAAGGAGTGTTGGTTGCACAAAGTGCAGGTTTCCGACCGTCATCATTCCCTTTGCGGATAGATGCTACCGTAGCATGGTTTCATACGGACGACTATGCTTCGCGCATCAGTCTTTATGAAAAGAGTCTGCTTTATGCCTTTTCCGTTCCTTCTTTTTATGGTCGGGGCATGCGATTTGCCTTGCAAGCCCATTATACATTGGGCGAGCGCCTGACATTCGAAGCGAAATATGCTTGTACACACTATCGTGACCGGGATGTGATAGGTACGGCCTTGGAGCAGATTGAGGGGAACACCAAGAATGACCTTTTCTTTCAGTTGCGTTGGAAATTTTAAGTGTAAAAAACATCTGTCAAATGAATCAGGTGCATTTAAACTCCTGACTATCAGAACCAATTCCTGACTTTTTTGCCTGATTTTAAGCATTCAGAAAAATCAGGAAAAGAAAACGTTGAGTTATCGGGTGTAAAACGATGGTTTGTCATGCATAACACTATGTTTTACGTTCAATAAAACATAGTGTTGTTTATTAAAAACGCCTTGATATTTATCCATTGATAGCATGTAAAACAATTCCTGACTTTTTCAAAACCTAAAAATCAGGCAAAAAAGTCAGGAATCAGTATTGTGAATCAGGAGGTTAGCCCCACCTGATTCATTTGACAGATGTTTTTATCACTTAATTGATATATTCGACACATAGTCTAAGAAAAAGTTTTGGTAGAGAAATAGTAGAGAATGCCGGTCAAGATGCAGAGTTTGCACTCATCAAACTAAGTGAATTGTTCAACCATTCAAATACGGCTGTAACAAGAAGATATTTAGGACTAAGAAAAGAAGAACTGCTTGAAACTTACAATCTGTTAAGATTTTGAAGTAATAGAGAAACAAAAAACCATTTAATTTGTAGCTTTGTAAAAAATAGCAGCTCACAGAGAACGTTTTTAGCTGAATATTTCCTATATTTGCATCGTTACGTTATCGTAGCAGACATATTAGGAAAGCGTTTAGCTTTATTCCTTAAAGATGAATCTCGACAATTCATAGCATAATAGGAATAGTTCAAAACGTTCTCCTTTGGTTGTCATATATGTACTTCGACATATACAGCCAAAGGTGTGAGCTGTTTTTTCTATCCATTATGCAGGCAGTCGAGAGCCTATCTTTAGGAAAGAATTTACAGGCTCACACTTTCTTTTTATGTTATTCATTATTGAATTAACCTTAAAAAGAAAAGTATATGGATTTTTGTAACGGTTTCCCTATTAATGGCAATTCTTTCAAACAGCAAATTATTGATTTGTTGTATAGAGACCTTTTCAACATTCCAAGTAACGGTTGTTTAGAGGAATGGTATGATTTAATGACAAATAATGTCAACAGCTCCAATAATGGATGGAACAACATTGTACCTAAACCTATAAACGGTAAAATAAATGTTGACTCCAAAAAGAAAGATGCATTATTTGAATGTGACAAAAATCTATTCAAATCCTCATCCATTGCACCTTTATTTTCTTATACCTGTTTAGGTCATGATGTGCCTGTTTGGGTGAGTAACGGAAATATCGAAAACATGATTAGAATCATGATTGTTTCTCAAGACCCGTTAAGGAACAGAGGTATAAACGGAAAAATTCTTTTTTCTTCTCCTTTTGGCATACATTGTCATGATTATCGAAATAAGAAGAATGAAAGTTTGATAAAGATTTTACAAGGTCTGTGGCAAAACAATAAAATTGTTTTCTACCTTACAGACTTCAACAAACTTTACATACAAAGTGGTGGTAATGAAACCTCAATCCAAACATTGGACAGGCAACATCCTACAATAGCACAAAATTTCAAGTCTATATTGGATAAAGAAATTGATTTGTTCAAGCCTAATTTAATTGTTACTTTGGCAGACTATACCTCAAATAATCTTTTAGGTAGAGCAATCAACACAGAAAACCGATTCAAGAAGCATACTTATAATGGAATTGATGTCTTGCCAATGTATCATATTGCTGAAGGTCGTGTTGCCATATACAGAAAAAAGAAATATATTGAGGTGAATACGATGGGGAAATATGCCGATTGGATAGATTGGTATATTGATGAAATTTCACAATGTCTTTAAATTAGGAGGTTAATTATGGCTTTTGACTTTGAAGACGAAAAAGTAGGTGTTGGTGAATACATTGCATCACTTAAACGCATACATGAAAATTGTATAAAACTGGAGGATAATTTTAGTGAATTAAAAAGGTATAAAACTGATGGTATATGGGATAGAAAGTTCCAAGAAGTGGTTTATGGGGAAGTTCTATTTTATATTCTGAAAGATAAATCCTTGTATGAAAATAATGAGGCAGTCCAAGAAAAACTATTAGTTCTTTCTACCAATATTGAGGATATGAACAATGATGAATTAATGTCTGCTTTAAAAGATTTGGATGATGTTGTTACTGCTCTTGGTTTAGGGCAAATTAAAAACTCAAGTAGGACTTATCATGATTTGTTGGGATTGGCTATTTCTAAAAGATTGGATTTATTATTTTAGGTAAATATACATACAGAATAATTATTAAAAATTATTACCATGGAAATAAATGATGAAAAATTGTTCAATGAGGAACAGAATGAAAATCTTGTTAGTTTTACCGTAAAAAATACAGGTTTGGAAAACTACGATGGTTGTGATGAAGAAGTCAATGAACTTGACTATGAAGAAGAAGAATATGATTTTGATAGTTGGGAAGATGAAGAGGACTTCATTATCAGATTGAACAAATTGGGAAATAACACCATTTTGTCATTTCAAGTATGCGAATATCATAGTGCCGACAAGTGGCAAATATTCGATTCCGCGGATATTTCATTGAAAGACAATAAAGCTTTGCTTCGTTTGAACGGCTCAATTAAAGTTGAAATGTGGGATGGACCTGAAAATATACAACACTTATTTAAGTATTTAAGTGAAGCAGTAATTGAATCTGGAATTTTCATGCATTCAGAAAATGATGATTTGGAATTAGATAAATGGTGTACAATTACTTTGGGAGTTTTAATAGATAAGGATTTTATGTTCTTTGAAACCGTAAATCATTATATGAAATTAATAGAAGACTTGGAAACGAAAGCAAGACAAAAATTACATAACAAGATTAAGTATTGTTGATTCTATAAAAAAACAAATTAAAAAGGATACATTTAAAAGAGAATACCGAAACGCTTGAAAGGAAGTAGGTGTACCAATAAAAAGATTAATATGAAGAAGATTATTATTTCCCTAATTGCTTTATGCTTTGTATTGCATATAAAAGCTCAATACAATGAGGAATACATTAAGGATTTTTTAAATGTTGCTAACAAAATAGAAAATTCAGAATGTCGTTATTTCAGAAATAACGGTGTTCTGAAAAGAGGATGGGTTGATAGAAATACCAACGAATTGAATGGACCATGTTATGTTGATTGTGGTTATTACAAGTCTAAAGATGGTTTTTTCTACAAAAATAAACTAAGTGGATATGGGACCTATGTTGACACGAATGTTAATATAAAAGGATTTTGGCATAATGATGAAATAGACGGATATGTTTATATTAAATATTATATTGAAAAATTCAAACATAGACAAGCATACTATTATGGATATTGGAAGAATGGTGAACCAATAGGATTAGCGACTTTTGGGGTGATAGGTTCGTTTGAATCTAACTATTTAACAATACCTGAATCAGGGTTTATAAAAAGTGATGGTTCGTTTGTAGCTTTCAAGGATTCTCTTGTCATGGCTTATGCGAAACAAAAACAACCAAATTTTGTAAAAGAAGTAATAGCAAGACCTATGCATGGTAGAGATTACTATGGTGGATATAGTAATGGAAAGTTGAACGGATATGGCTTGTTTGTTTTTGAAACGAAAGACATGTTAGAAAGTGGAATAGAGAGCAATTATGAAACAGGATTTTCTGTGAATGATTCCATTCGCTTTTTACAAGCAGTACGAACTGAAATGAATGATCCTTACAACCGATATGGCGAGAGCAAATATTTGGTAAATAGAAAGTATCATTATGAAAAATTTGAAACAAACTCTCAAAACATTTACATTAATGAATTCATAGAAATCCATCCAGAATTTAAAAAATATGAACATACTCTTATTGATGAGAAAACAGGTGGGGCAGATGTATTTTATGGTAAAGAGAATAGATTCCATCAATATAAGACGAGCCGTTTTAATGTAAAAGATGGATATGAACTATTACATTATGTAAGCAATGTAAGTTTAGTTTTATGGAAAAACGGAGAAATGAAAGAATTTTGGTGTATGGATGGTAGTGGTGGATATGTACATGTAATTGTTGATAATAAAAGAATAAATGGGAAAACTACTTTTTATCATGGCACAGGTATCTATGTAACCGACAATAAATTGTATAATGGTGTTAAATGTCGTATAAATATGAGTAGTGATAATACCCAATATGAAGTATTTGCAGATGTTTTAAATTCGACATCATATAAGAATTTAACAAACGGCGAGTTGATTAATGCAGAAAAGATTGCCAATGTAACAAATAAAGCCAAAGGTATAATTGATAAGTTCTATAAGTTTGATTACAATCATGAAGCCCCTAATTATCCAGATTGGGAATATTGGGTTATGAATTATTCAACACAATTAAATAGAGGATTTGACATGTCGGTTCCTATCAAAGAAGCTGAAAGTCGATTTAATCAAAATAAATGATTTGATTAAATTAATAAAGAATGTTTGTAAAAATAACATGCCAAATAGAAATTCATTATCCTGAAAATGAGGAAGAAGTGAAAAGGTTCGGTTTCGGTAATCTTTCCACTTTTTCCTTTTTCGGGAATACTATACTAGAGTAAACCTATTTCAGGACTAGACAAACAATTCCTGACTTTTTCAAAACCTAAAAATCAGGCAAAAAAGTCAGGAATCAGTATTGTGAATCAGGAGGTTAGACCCACCTGATTCATTTGACAGATGTTTTTATCACTTAATTCAAAATCGCATCGGCCAGAGCCTCCATGGCTGGAAGGTCAGTCTGTTTCATGCGTGAAAGGATAGTGACCATCGGAGCAACGATTTCGATGTCCTTCATCTTTTCAAGCATTTCCGTCATGATACGTCCGGCACAAGGTGCCCACGAGCCGTTTTCAATGATACCTACCTGGCGCTTCTGGTAATTCTTCAATTGAAGATGGTGCAGGAAGTCGTACATGGGTGGAAATACGTTTGCATCGTAAGACGAAGCAGCCACAATCAGTTTGCCCATGCGGAAGGCATCTTCCACAGCTTCGGCCATATCATCTCGGCTCAAGTCGGCGATGGATACCTTTGGAGCGCCTTTGGCAAGAAGGATTTCCTTCATCTTGTGAGCGGCTTTGGCTGTGCCTCCATGGATGGAAGCATAGGCGATGAACACTCCTTCGGTTTCGACTTCATACTTGCTCCACGTATCGTAGAGGCCGATGTAATAACCTAAGTTTTCTTTCAGTATCGGGCCATGGAGCGGGCAGATGCATGCCACATCGAGCGTAGCCAGTTTCTTGAGCAAGGCTTGTACCTGTACCCCATACTTTCCACAAATGTTGAAGTAATAGCGGCGTGCTTCGCAAGCCCAATCTTCTTCGTGACTCAAGGCACCGAACTTGCCGAATCCGTCGGCCGAGAACACTACCTTGTCGGCTTGGTCATAACTTACCATCACTTCGGGCCAGTGCACCATGGGTGCCATGAAGAATTGCAAGGTATGCTTGCCCAAGGAGAGTGTTTCGCCTTCCTTTACGGCAATGGTTCTTCCTTCGAACTCAGTTCCTTCGAAGAACAGCGGCAACATCTGTATGGCTCGTGCGGAAGCTACTATCTGGAGCTGGGGATACTTGTCCAGCACTTCAGCGATGACTCCGGCATGGTCGGGTTCCATGTGGTGTACCACCAGATAATCGGGTGTACGGCCTTGAAGAGCTTCTTCCAAGTTCTTCCACCAGTCTTCGCTCTTGCGGAGGTCGACGGTGTCCATGATGGCGATTTTTTCGTCATCAATAAGATAGGAATTATAAGAAATGCCGTTGGGCACGATGTATTGGCTTTCGAAAAGGTCGATGTCTTTATCGTCTA
>JAFVTL010000126.1 GCA_017503235.1 Bacteroidaceae bacterium
GTGTCCGGAGGCATCGGCAGGAAGTGTCAATGAGGCTTGTGATTTGTCGGCATCGCTCACCGTCACATCACCAGGATAGCTACCCGATTCAGGCATCACCCACCATTTGTAGTTGAGGGCATCACCATCGGGGTCGTAGCTCTTGGAGGCATCCAACGCAACGGTTTTGCCGGATTGGGTGTCCACCTGAATAGCATCCAAACCCTGCTTGCCGTTCACGATGGCAATGGGGTTGCGGTTGCCCTTACCTTCTTTTGCCCAATCCATACGGGCGGCAAAGTTGGCGAAGATGGCGGGGTAGAAGTAGTGTTCGTACTTTCTTGAAATCTGCATGACGGCAGGTGTAGTGTTGGTGTAGCATTGTGTCTTCTGGTCGAGCGTATTGTCCCATACATAGTATCCTGCCCAACCAATTTCGTTCAAGTTGGAGGGATTGTGCAAGCCGTTCGGTAAGCTTTGGAGATAGGAAGGTGTATCTCCCTCAACACCATATTTGTTCTTTGGGTAGCGGGCGCCTAAGTTTCCGTGGCCTTGGATGTGTTCGGCATACTGATTCCAACTATTGCTACCGATGGCATTTTGTGTTTGCCAAGCGCTTTCGTCCCACATGAAGAAGAGGTCTTTTCCGCAAAGCTCGCGCATCCACATGTGTGAACTGAGTTCGTATTTTCCTCTATCGTGATAAGAAAGGTCTTGGTCGGTAACAGTATAGACGCGCAGCTTGTGCAAGAAGTCCTTGAACTCCTTGTCGGTGCGTGTCTGCTTCACTTGCCAGATGGCTTGTGCCAAGGTGTTTCCGCCACCCCACACGCTAATCCAAATGGGTCGGTCATCGGCTTCATCGGCCAGTTGGATAATCATGTCACTACCCTTCGAACGATTGTTTTCGCCCAGGACCTTGGGACCGGTTTTCGATGAGCCTAACATGACACGGCTACGCAGATAGTCGATGCTTGGCCAATAGCCGATGTATTGTTTCTGATTCTCTTTCCCGATAGGCAGGAAGGATGTCTGCTCCGAACGTTTCATCAAGTTGGGCAGGTCTTTTTCGTAAGCACCCAACGTATTGAAAATGGTATCCATCCATGCTACTGGATAATCTCCGACATTCCATCCGGTAGTGGCTACAATAGCCTCTATCTCGTATAAATCGGCGTGCGCCAGGAGACGGATCAACGACTCCTGGTCGTCGGGCTCCAAATCGGCCGGTGCGATGTCGGTCAATACCACTAAGCGAGGCTTCAATGTCTTCTCGATGGATTGTGAGGATGTGCAAGCGCAAAGGAAGCATGCGACTAAACACGATAGGAAAAGAATATTTTTCATGTTTCTCATGGAATTATAATTATTTTATGCAAATTTATGGTCGAAATATGATAAATACAACCTAAATATCAATAAATATAAAGGTTGGTTATGCCATACTGACACTTATACTATATCGTCATTTCTTGACGATGAACCGCTCCATGGCGGGAGTATAGTGGATTTCATATTCATCCCCCTTGCCTGCACAGATGAAATAGGCGTTCAATTCGGGATGCTCTTCACAAAACTTGATGGCTTTTTCAAGCCCCATCACCATGAAGGCTGTAGCATAAGCATCGGCCGTAGTACAATCCTTGGCTATGACCGTAGCTGAAAGGATGTTGTGTTGTACGGGATAACCCAATATAGGGTCAATGGTGTGTGCATATTTCTTTCCGTCCTTGTAGTAGAATTTGCGGTAATTGCCGGAAGTCGCCATACCTACATCGCTCACTTCCAAGATGGTTTGTAGCTCTTGGTTGATGGAAAGCGAATCGTCTATCGGCTTGTTGATGCCAATTCTCCATCGCTTCATTTTGGAGTTCTTTCCGCTCAGCACCACTTCACCGCCGATGTCTACCATATAGTTAAGTATCCCTTTTTCCTTCAGAAGCTTGCCCACGGCGTCCACACCATATCCTTTGGCTATGGAGCTGCAATCCAGCATCACCCGTTCGTCTTCTTTCACCACTTTCCCGTTTTCCAGATGAATCTTCTGATATCCTACAAATTGAAGGATGCTGTCCACCACGGCTGAATCAACATTCAAGGCATGCTTGAATCCGAATCCCCAAGCATTGACCAGGGGCGCAACGGTAATGTCGAAAGCACCATCCGTTTGAGCGGATACCTGTTGCGAAAGGTTGAACACATGAGTGAAATGGTCGTTCAGCGTTGTATCTTCATTGTGATTGATGCGTGTGATGATGGAATTGGGATTGTAGGGCGATAGCGAATTGTCCACTTCCTTCAATACATTCTTGATTTCCTGATGAAGATCCGTATCACTTTGATAGGTTATCTTGTAGATGGTGCCGAATACCATCCCTTCGTTGGTGCGAAAAGGAGGTTGCTTCTTCAGGATGATGATTGTACCAACAATCAATATAGCAAGGAAAGGCAATTGCCATATCAGTTTCTTCTTGTTCATGTCTTTGATTATATGAGTTGCAGATGTTCAAACAAAATTTTCGTGCCGATGGCTATGAGGATAACTCCCCCTAATATTTCGGTTCTCAGGTGCATGTGCTTACCGAAAAATACGCCCAACAGATTGCCGATGACGGATAGTACAAATGATACGAGCCCGATGATGGCAATGGGGTAGAGGATGGATAGGAATGTGTTCATGCCGACAAAAGCAAACGAAATTCCGACCGCCAATGCGTCAATGCTGGTAGCTACGGCCAAAGTAAGTATTACTTTCATCCGGTTGGGGTCGAAGCAACATTTCTCGTCTCCGCTGATTCCGTCCTTTATCATCTTGAAGCCCAGAAAAGCCAGAAGACCGAAAGCAATCCAATGGTCAAAACTTTCAATCAAGTGGTTGAATCGGCTGGCAAAGAACCAACCGGCCAATGGCATGAGCGCTTGAAACAAACCGAAAAAGAAGGCCATAGTCAAGCAGGTACGCCAACAGATTTTACGGAGAATGATACCACTGGTGATGGAAACCGTAAAACAATCCATGGCAAGACTGATGGCTAAAAGCCAGATTTCGAGGTTGTTCATGTCGTTGCTTTAGAAAGGTAATTTATACACCAATGTATAAGTGACACCGATGTTGGTGGATTTGTTCTTGCCATATCCGGGAATGTACCATGGCTCGGTATTCTCGTTTTTCTTCATGCTGATGCGCGAGCGGTAGCGCAAGGCCAATCCCATGTAGAAATTCTTGTATACATTGCTTTTCAAGCCGATGCTAAGTTCCAGCCAGCTGGCATTGCTCTTTTCTCCGCTATACGAAAAAGGAATGGTGGGAGCTCCCCATGTAGGGTCAGTCATGCTGGGGGCAGCCACGTCGTATGAAAAGGAGGTAAAGCCATATCTTAATCCTACCAGGAATTCCCCCGGCAGATAAGGTTTCTTGTAGAATACGTTGTAGCTCATCCCTACCCGGAAATAGGGAGCCGAGGTTTTGTAATGGATATCCGTTTCATCGTTGGTGGTGTTCGTACTACCATAACCGATTTCGACGATGGGGTAGAAGCGGTTCTTCAAGTTCACTTCCGCACTGACTTCCGCACTGGTTATGTCGCTACCGAAGGCTTTGCTTGCCAATCCGTAAATGTCAGCGCCGATGTAAATGCCTTGATACAAGGGCGTTTCCTTCCATTCTTCGTCGGTCAGTGGTACGTTGACCGTTTCTTGGGCCATGACGCAGGCGGGTGCCAGCAATAGCCAGAGGCTACTCATCACTATCCACTCTGAAATATATGTAGAAATTCTTTTTCTCTTCATTGTTGATGTTGGGGTTTATGATTACAACAGAATCCAGTGCATAAGTGGTGTATTTGACACTTTCCACCTTGTAGAACATCATCGTACCACATTCAATGTCGCTCACGTACGGAATGTTCTTGTGTGTCAGTTCGATGGTGTCGCGTATGGTTTCCGTATAGTGCATGACGTAGGTTGTGCGGTTGGTGTAGCTCAAGGGGAGCGTCATGCTGGTTTCCGCTTTGTTGTAGATCGTGTCCGTCAGGATGGTGTCCTCCAGTTGGACAATGCCGGTGATGGTGGCTCCCGAAGTGATGCCTACACCACCATGTGTCTGGCTGTCGAGGAAGTCGAAGCGTGCCAGGGAGACGGTTGTCAGCGAGCAGTCGCTTTCCCCGCAACCGGTGAATGTGAGGAAGGAAAGCAGGGCTGACAGGCTTATGAAGATGAATGTCCTTTTCATGTTTAAATTTCTTTTTCGATATGGTATTTGTTCCGTTCAGGAGCATTGCGTACAATCAGTTCTCCCAAGAAACCCGCCAAGAACAGCTGGGTGCCAAGAATCATGGTTGTCAGCGCCAGATAGAAATAGGGCGAATCGGTAATCAGAATGTAGGGAAGGCCGTGTGACATGGCATAGAGCTTTCCGAATCCGATGATTACAACCGCTATGAATCCGAAAATGAACATCAATGACCCAAGGAATCCGAAGATGTGCATGGGTTGTACCCCGAATTTGGAGAGGAACCACAATGAAATCAAGTCCAGATAGCCATTGATGAAGCGGTTCAAGCCGAATTTTGTTTTTCCGTATTTGCGTGCCTGGTGTTGTACCACCTTTTCGCCTATCTTGTTGAATCCCGCATTTTTGGCAAGGTAGGGGATGTATCGGTGCATTTCTCCATACACTTCAATGCTTTTGACCACCTCTTTCCGGTAGGCCTTCAATCCACAATTGAAGTCGTGCAGGTTCTTGATGCCCGAAACGGCCCTTGCGGTAGCGTTGAACAACTTGGTGGGGAGAGTCTTTGATAGGGGGTCATAGCGCTTCTGCTTGTATCCCGATACCAGGTCATACCCTTCTTCGGTAATCATCCGATAGAGTTCCGGTATTTCGTCGGGGCTGTCTTGAAGGTCAGCATCCATCGTGATGACCACATCGCCTTCCGCTTTCTCGAATCCGCAGAACAAGGCCGGCGATTTGCCATAATTGCGTCTGAATTTGATGCCTTTGATGTGCTCCGACTCCGATGCGAGCTTTTCAATTACCTGCCAGGAGCGGTCGGTGCTTCCGTCGTTGACGAATATCACTTCATAGCTGTATCCGTTTTTCTCCATGACCGATTGAATCCATGCGGCCAGTTCGGGCAAGGATTCTTCTTCATTGTATAAAGGGATGACTACCGATATGTTCATGATTGTTCTGTTTGTGGTTTACGCTTGACGAAGAAGGCCGTTGGGATGGCTATCAACGAGCAATAGAATATGTTTTGCGAAATGAGTTGCATGGATATTTCAATGGGCGAGAGGTCACCCACCATCTTGAGCGCTTCCTTGAACTGCTCGATGGAGGCTCTCATCTCTTCCGTTGTGGCAATGGTGTCAAACTGGGACAACATGCTTTCATAGCTGGACACGATGTATCCGTTGTCCATGAACCGGAAATAGATGTAGTGCGCGATGGTTACAAACAACGTGGCGAACAGGTACATGAAGATGACGAACATGAAAGCCCTTGAGAAGGTAATGGCTCCTCCACATTCTTCGTTCCGGTATTTGCGTGTCAGAAAATAACCGATGAACGGGACGGCCAGTGTCAGGAAAAAGAAGAGGGTGAGCAGGAGCGGATTCTCCATCCCCATGGGGAACAGGACAAACTTGAGCGTCCAAAAGATTCCCATAGCCGTACCATATCGCATGGCACTTTCTTGAAGTGTCGGTTTCTTGTCTTCCATTAAAAATTGATTTTAGGGACAAAAGTACTGTTTTTATGGCACATGGCTGTATTCTTTATCGTGAAAAAATGTATTTTCTCGCAGAAGTTCAAAAAAAACGCCGGTACTTATTGCCATTTTCAAAATAATCTCTACCTTTGCACTCGCAAAACGAAAATGGGTAAGTCCTATACGGCCAGCTCCCTGTGAATCCTCCAGGGCTTGATCGCAGCAAAGGTAGTAGGTCGTAGCGGCGCGATATAGTAAGCTTGCCCACCCGCCTCTTTAGCTCAGTTGGCCAGAGCACGTGATTTGTAATCTCGGGGTCGTTGGTTCGAATCCGACAAGAGGCTCAAAAAGTAAAGAGTGGATGTATTGCATCCACTCTTTTTATTTTTCTGACCTTCATGAGTTTGCTATTATCGATTTCACACGATACCCCACCGAGATAATGACATCAAGGCTATAGACAGATGTCGGTTTGTACTTGGATAAAGTATTATGTAAAATTTGCATATTGCTTTCTTTTTCCAATTCCCCTTCTTTAATAATATTGGAAATGTGTCTGGCTATAACAGATTGATCTTTTTGAAACAAATCAGACATTAGCGCTTGTGTCAACCATACCGTATTCTCCTTCAGCTTCACTTCAATGTGAGTCTTTCCATCCTCACTTTGATATATAATAATGTTATTATTATCGTTCATAATTCAATTATTACTTCCCGTCTCTTTTGTCTATAAACGTAGATAGTCGAGGACCCCACCCTTGCTTGTATTCTATGCGGTTGGACTCTATACGGTTCTGTTCTAATAGTTCGGTGATGTTTATTGGTAACATAACTACAAGTTTTGTTAATTACAAAAATACTGGTTATTTTAATTATATCAATCAATTAAATCTCTATATATCATATTTTCCAGTATTTTTCCTTTACCATTTATCTCGATATCTTCTTCCACTCTTTTTTCTAATTCTTCATTATATTTCCATTCGTCCTCCATATAGGACCATCTAAAATCAAAATAATCATTGTCTTTTAAGACAACCAATCCAATACATTTATTCAATTTCCACTTGTACTTAAATTCAGATGGGAAATTAACAAGTGCACGACTCCAAGTTTCTTCAACTTTCTTGTTTAACTTCATTAAAACAAAACCACACTGAGTTCTTAATGAAGCAAAACGTTTCATCGCAACAGGTAATGATTTAGGCTCTTCATTCATAACAGCAAGTAATCTCTCCTTAAATAGTTTCATTTCTTCACGATTCAATTTTGCCAATTCTCGAATAATGAAATAATAATCCTTTTCATCACCGTATGCATACAACGTATCTCGCATATGGCTAATGAAGCTTCCTAAATAGAACTCATCTTCTCTTGAAATAATTTTCTTGCAAATTTTATCTAAATTACAAATATACAAGATATTAAATGTTGGATTTGTTGGATTTTGGAAATAATGCGCTAAGAAATATTGTTCTGGTAATTCATCCATATTTGTGTTACTTCTCAGCATTTCTTCTCTAAACACTAAATATTGACCAAGTTCTACAGGAGTTATTATATAACGACATATATGTATATAATCATCAAAAGAAAAAAAATGAATAAAACAATTATCTTTCGTGATATGTTTCTTCGCTATTGCAGCTTCCTTTCTCCAATCATCTATCTTGTATATAACTACACTATGTACTGAAACAATATTTCGTATATCAAGAATGTGATTGTCATTATGACCATTCGCAATAGAAATAGTTTTATGCTCATACAAATATCTTAATGTACTTTTAATTTGATTTTTAGCTTTCTTAAATACTTTATTTTTAAGCCAATCATCAACTGATGAATTACCTTTTGAGGATTTTTCTTTGATTTGAATAATTATCATTAAATCGTCTAACCAAAGAACATTATCAGCCAGTTCAACTTTATTACGATTATCGATAATAAAGTCATTTTTATCAAATGTGAATTCTTTAAAGAATACATTCTGATTTATTTGCGTTATTTCTTGTTCAGATTGATTTAAAAGCATAGGAAATATTCCTGTTTCAATTTAAGAAGCTTAGAAAAAGCGACTCCATCTGTTATTTTATGATACTGCTCCAACTTCTTAGATAACCCTCTTACCAATTCAACCTGAATAAATGCAGGTGGATTGGCTATATCATGATTATATAAACTTTGAAGCAGAGAAACCTCCGCTTTGCAGACATCTAATAATTTATCATTTTCCACTCCGTCTTGCTTATCCAAGATGCCATTGACTCGTGAAAAGATACCATTATAATAATACATCCCTTTATAATCCATCGATTGCAACAACTTATTCTTTATCATCAATTGTTGTTCTCTAATCTTAAAAGCAATCTTGTAGAAATTGTCTAAAACGCCATAAGTCTGTGCATCGACACGACCTGCTATAAGATGATTGTATTTTAACCAATAATTTTCTTCATAGATTATTGTAGAATAATGTAAAGCTCTTTCTTGAAGTTGATCTCCTATTAATCCTTCTGCTATTAAGCTTTCTATATTATCTTCAATATCTCTAATCTGAAGTGACAATATGGAAACTGCATTGCTTAGGTTTTGCCGTTTTCTTCCATAATAAATATAAACTGTAACTACCACTGTTACTAGCAGAATCAAATTCTGAAACAAATTAGAGCTTAAAATTTCAACCATACAATATAATTTTAAAGGTTAAACCACTAGTGTCCACTAAAAAAGTGGACGATTAAAAATTAAATAAACTTGGTTCACTAGAACCGAATCGTTCATTGACATTGTTGATATTTGATTTGTCGAAGAGGTCTCTCAAATGAGTTTTATCAGTAAGTGAGATTCCGA
>JAFVTL010000025.1 GCA_017503235.1 Bacteroidaceae bacterium
ATACGATGATAGGGATTGGATGCCAGCATCTGCTCGATGTCGGCTCTGCGAATGAATGCCATTCGGTTGCTGATACGGGAGGCGTTCAGTTTACCAATGGCTACAAGTTTATAGATGTATTGACGGGAACAGCCCATGAGGATGGCTGCTTTGGAAAAGGTAAGATACTCCTGATGCTGTATCTCCATGAGTGGCTGAGCCAGTTTGAAGAGATTGTTCTTCTGGATTGCTTTAGCCCGTTTGGCTTCGGCCTGACAAGCCTCGCTGCAATAGCGTTGCATTCCACTTCGGGTTTCAAAGGACTGACCGCAAAAAGCACATTTCTTGGTTACTTTCATACTACTTATCGTTTACTAATTTCACTTCATCATTCTCATGTATCTGAAGTGGTGAACGGAGGTAAACAGTAGTAAACCGTTGTCGCCTTTCTACACGATGTGACTATCATCACATATCGGGGCGGAATTTGTCGCTCGTTGCAAACGGATGTAAACCCTTGTCAACTATCTACACGAAATAACAAAAAATAAGCTCCGCAAATTCTCCACGTCAGAAATATGTATCAAAAATATGTGGAAATTTGGGAACCATCAAAAAGCAGCCTGAAAGTGTTAAATCTTAGAATATATTGATAATTAAAGGTTTATGTTTGGTTATTTCTGCTTGTTTTTGGTTGTTTTGGGCTTCTAAATACAGTATGAGATATTCATTTTTCTGCTCACCGCTCATATTCCACTGGTAATACCCCAGTTTGTGTGAGTTTACCTCCAGCCATTCCGAGTAATTATCCTCCGCTCCTTCTGGGACTTCCAGAAGTCCACCCACTTTTACATTTTCAAATGTAGTGGCAGTGATTGTTGGTGCAGTTTCTCCTTCACATACGATATTTTCGAGTGAAGAACAGTCCAGGAATGTTATGGCATACAAATCAAAGTGGATATTCCCGAGATGCTTCGTCACTACGTTCCTCTGCATGCAAAATGAGCGTGACAAAAAGAGAATGTACGCTCAAAATGACACATTGATAGGACGTTTCTATTTTTACGCCCTTCCAAAGCCGTTAAGGTGAAACGTGTAGAAGGCCGATTCTTCCTTTCCTTTCTCCGCTGCGTGCTGAGAGTCAAAGACTTAAAGGTGTGTGAAACGTGTGAAAGCAGATAAACGTATATTCATGGAGGTGCTTACAACTCCAACGGCACCCCTTGGTAGAACTCCAGAATCTTGCTTCGGAACAGATAGTCGTATCGTGCCTGGATGTGGTCGGAGAGGGCTTTCATCCACGATGTACGCATTTCATTGTATTCCGTAGCGGTTGCTTTCCCGTTGGCATACTTCTCGCTCATCAGTTTGAAGGTCGCTTCGGCCGCCTCGCTGGCCGTCCGGCTGCTTTTGTATTTGGCTTCGGAAGCAATGGCGTTGTAGTAGGCCTGTTGGATTTCCTTGTATAGCGTCTTTTTGCTTTCCTCCAATTGCCAGGAGAGGGCATTGCGTTGGATGCGGGCACTCTTCACCCGGTTGCGGGTTTCGAAGCGGTTGAACAACGGGATGCTTAACGAGAATTGCAGGTACTTGTTGAAGTTTTGGTGCCATTGGCGGCTGAAGGAGGCGTTCTCAATTCCGGAAATGTTGTAGTAATTGGTACTGAGCCCTGCACTGAAGTTGAGTTGGGGGAACCATCCGCTTTGTGCGATGCGGATGCTTTTCGATGCTCCTTCCAACCGATATTGGGCGGCTTTGATGGAAGGCTTGTTCAGTAAAGCTTGTGCATACACGTCGTCGGGCAAGGAGAGGGTACCTGTGATGTCTTCAATTTGGGGAGCGGCGATGCGGAACCCTTCGGGAGTGGGCAATTCCAAGGCTTGCGCCAAATCGAGTAGGGCCAGCTGATAGTTGTTGTCGGCTTGTATGGCGGACATCTCGTCTTGTGCCAAGCGTGACTTGGCTTCGTACACTTCGGCTTCTGAGCTCTTGCCATTCTTGAAGAACGCTACTTTCCGTTCCAGCTGTTCTTTGCTCAACGCCACTTGGTTGTGCGCCACTTTTGTCAATTCTTCGTTGAACAATACTTGAAGATAATAGGAGGTGACTTGAATGCTGATGTCCTCTTTCGCCTTATTCAGGTCTTCGATGGCTGCTTTCAGATTCAGCTTGGCCAAAGCGATATTGTTCGGGATTTGCAACCCTGTAAACAAAGGTATATTGGTGCCGATTGAAAAGTTGGTACTTTGCGTGTTGCGGTTGCCGTACGTATTGTCGGCTTGGAGGGCACGCCCGAAATTGAAGGACTGGCCCACACTTCCGTTCACATTGGGCAGGCGGCTCCATTGTGCGGTGTTTAAATCGACCTTGTTCTGGTCAAGGGTCGCTTCTTGACGCTTGATGCTTAGATTGTGTTCAATGGCATACGAGATGCATTTCTGTAAATCCCACACCTCTTGCGCCTGTAGGCAGAAACAGGTCAATGACCATGCAATGATAAGGAATATGTGTTTCATGATGTTATTCTGTTTGGTTTCCTCTGACTTTTTGTCCTTCGGCTAATCCGTCCTTGATTTCAATGTTGATGCCGTCGCTCATGCCTATGCTTACCTGTTGACGGTTAAATAGTTGGGGCTCGCTTTGGGTGAGCACATATACAAAGGTGGTGTCTCCGCTGAATTCCACACAACTTTCGGGGATGGTCAACACATCTTGCACGCGTTGCAATACGATTTCGGCATTGGCGCTATAGCCCGAACGTACCGTTACGCTATCGGGCACCCGGATGGCCGCTTTGATTTCGAACTGGTTGGCTCCGTTTTCCTCCACCCCTTTGGGCGAAATGTATTCCAGCTCGGCTTGAAACTCCATGTCCTGCAAGGCACCGAGGGTAATCTTTACAGGCATACCTTCGTGCAGGCGTCCCACTTCGGTTTCGTCGATGTTGCCACGGAAAATCAAGTCGTTCATGTCGGCCACGGTGGCAATGGTGGTACCATCGTTGAAGGTGTTGCTCATGATGACCGAGTTTCCTTCCTTGATGGGTACATCCAGTATCAGTCCGTCGATGGTAGAACGTATCAGGGTACTGCTGAACGAGGCACTGTTTTGCGTGATTCCCTCCTTCACGATTTCCAGGTTGTCCTTGGCGGTTTGCAATTCTTCGCGGGCTTGTTTGACGCTCACTTCGCTCTTTTCGTATTCTTCCGCACTGATCAGCTTTTCTTCGTATAGCTTCTTCATGCGCGAGAAGTCGGTTTCACTTTGGTGGGCATTGATTTCGGCCAACCGCACGCGGCTTTCGGCCGAGTTCAGTGTCCCCAGTTCGGGGATGACCTTTACTTTGGCTATCACTTCGCCCTTCTTTACCTTTTCGCCGGCTTCCTTGTACACCGCATCGATGATGCCCGATATTTGCGGCTTGATCAGGATTTCGTCGCGCGGTTCTATCTTACCGGTGGCAATGGTGGTCTTCTCCAAATTGCCGGTGGTTACTTCCATTACCTCGTAAAGCTCTACAACGGGTTGCGACTTTTGGTAAAGGAACACGAACGTTCCCAAGAAAATGATTGCTACAATGGCGAGCAATGCAATCTTTACATACTTTTTCATATTTGATGTTTGTTTATATTATTCAACTCATAACTCAAAACTCATAACTCATAACTTCCAATCATTCATCCCTGATTGCTTCTATCGGTTTGATGGCCATGGCCCGGTAGGCGGGTGCCAATCCGGCAAACATCCCCAGCAACATCAAGATGAGGCAAGCCCCGATGGCTCCCCAGAAACTGATTTGGAAATGCCCGGGCATATCCGATTGGGCGGTTCCCATTTCCATCATCTGAAGGATGAACACCGCAAAACAGATGCCCAGCATACCGGCCAGGCTGGTCAGCACCATACTTTCGGACAATATCTGGTTCATGATGTCGCGGGGGCGTGCGCCGATGGCCCGTCGGATACCTATCTCGGTGGTACGTTCCTTGACGGTTACCATCATGATGTTGCTCACTCCGATGGCGCCGGCCAGCAAGGTGCCGAGACCCACCATCCAACTCAGGATGTTGATGCCCTTGAACAAGTTGTCTACCATACTGAACATGGCTTCGGCATTGACATGGATAACCGCCTGCTTGTCGTCGGGATGTATCAGGTGGGCTTGTTTCAGTACCGGTTCTATTTGTTCCTGTATGTCCTTGATGGCATAACCTTCTTTGGCCGTATAGCACAGCAGGTTCACACGGTTGCCGAAATTGTATTGTTGTTGCATGGTGGTAAAGGGAATGACGAACGTGGTGGGGGGCCATCCGTTTACACTTATATTCCCCGGCGATGTGTTTACTCCAATCACTTGATAATACGTACCGTTCACGTTGATGAACTTTCCGCAGGGGTTGTCTCCTTCGGGGAACAGCGTTTCGTAAATTTGTTGGCCAATGACGCACACTTTCCGTCTCTCTTTCACATCGATGTGGTTGATGAACCTTCCCATGCTCATGGTAGGCGTTTCTATCTCCCCATATTCGGGATATACCCCTTTCATCGAGCATCCGGTTATCACTTTCTTGTCGAAGCTGCCTTGAATGCCCCATTTGTCATTGCAAGGAGTAAGTATGTCGATGCCGGGTACCGCTTGACGTATCCGTTCCAAATCGTTCGTTTCTATATTCCACCAGCGGCCTTTGCGGAATCCTTTATACGCCTTGCTGGTTTGCGTGTTTACGGTAAAGCCCGAATTGGTGGCAAAGCCCTTGAAGTTGGCGGCCATCATGTCTTTCAGCCCGTGACTTCCTCCCATCAGAGCCACCAGCATGAAGATACCCCAAAACACCCCGAAGGCGGTGAGCAGGCTCCTCGTCTTGTTGCGGGTGATGGTGATGAGGATTTCCTCCCATCGGTCTATGTCTATTCTGAATAATCTCATAACTCAAAACTCATAACTTATAACTCAAATAATCATCCTCTCAGGGCTTCTATCGGGCGGATCATGACCGCCTTGCGTGCCGGGAAGAATCCAGCCAAGGTACCTGCTATGACGAGTGTCAATGTGGCTTGGATGGCGATGTGCAAGTCGACCGTAGGGTTCTCGAACACCGTGGCCGAGGCTACCCCGATATCTACGACTTGCGCTCCGCTTATGGCGTTCATGTACTCGGTTGCGGCTATGCCCGCCACCATGCCGATGTATCCGAAGAAGGTGGTAATCGTTACACTCTCGGCAATAATCAGCCATAGGATGGATAGTGGCTTGGCTCCCAGTGCCTTGCGGATGCCGAACTCGTGGGTACGTTCCTTGACGGTGATGAGCATGATGTTGCTCACTCCTACAATGCCGCTCAGCAAGGTAAAGATACCGATTATCCAAATGGCGGTACGCAACAAGTCGTTCCCCGTTTGTTGTTGTAAGTATTGCTTAAACCGGTTGCTAATCCAGATGGCGCTTCGGTCTTCACCGTCGAACTGCTTGATTTGTCCGAGAGTCGCTCTATATCTCTTTTCGAAAGCATCGCTTTCGGCTTCCGTGTTGATGTCCTTGGTGAGGAACACCAGTGAGCCCACTTCGTCTCCCTTATTATATATAAGGTGTAGGGTGGTGAAAGGTACATAGGCGGACGATGTGTTTCCATTGTTCATGTTCGATGTATATATTCCTACGATGTGGTAGGATAGTCCGCTGATGCTTACGTGCTTACCTATCGCATCAAAGTCCTTGCTGCCGAACAGCATTTCTATGGTTCGTTCGTGTACCACGACACTCTTTCGTCTTTCCTGGATGTCTATCTCGTTAATGAATCGTCCGACGACCATTTTTATGCCGTTGGTTTGCGGATAGTTGGGCATCACCCCATTGAGCGAGACGTTTACATACGTATCCTTGTGGTTGACTCTTACACTCCCTTGTTCGATGATGGCGCTGGCGTTGGCCACGTGGTTGGTCATTCCGCGAGTCACTTCCAGCTCTTTGTTGGTGAGTCTTATCTCTCTGCCTTCCTTTAATCCTTTGTAAGGCTTGCTGGTGTGTCCTCCATATACTTGCATGGAGTTCATCGCCAAGTCTTTTGCTTGGCTTCCCATCGCATTGAGCAATCCGTTCCCGGCCCCCAATAGTACTATTAGTATGAAGATACCCCATGCGACGGCAAAGCCCGTGAGGCAAGTGCGCAATTTGTTGCGCATGATGGTTCCGTATATTTCTTGAATGAAGTCGAGCATACGCTTTATTTCATGACCCCGTTCATGCCGAAAGGCGATGACTGGTGGTCGGTGTTATTCTCTATGCGTTCTATCACGCCATCCTTGATGTGGATAATCTTGTCCGTCTGGTTGGCTACTCCGCTTTCATGGGTCACTACGATGATGGTCAGCTTTTCCTTCTCGTGCAAATCTTTCAAGAGTTGCATCACTTCGATGGATGTCTTGCTGTCCAATGCTCCTGTGGGTTCGTCGGCCAGGATGATTTGTGGCTTGGTTATCAGTGCCCGTGCGATGGCTACCCGTTGCTTTTGTCCGCCCGACAGTTCGTTGGGCATGTGGTGTGCCCATTCCTTCAGTCCTAACTTCTCCAGGTATTCCATGGCCAGTGCATTCCGTTTCTTCCGGCTCACACCTTGATAGAATAGGGGTAGAGCCACGTTCTCCATGGCATTTTTGAAGGTTATGAGATTGAAGGACTGGAAGATGAAGCCTATCATGCGGTTGCGATATTCGGCACTCCGCGTCTCACTCAAGTCTTTGATAAGTGTTCCATTCAAATAATACTCGCCGGAGTCGTAGTTGTCCAGGATTCCCAATATATTTAACAAAGTGGATTTCCCGGAGCCGGATGCTCCCATGATGGAAACAAATTCTCCTTGCTTGATGTCTAAAGTGATGCCTTTCAATACATGTAGCGGCGCTCCGTTGTGATAGGTCTTGTGGATGTCCTTTAATTGTATCATGTGAGTAGTTCTATTGCCTTTTTCCTATTAGACGTTGAAAAGCTATGAAAAGTTTCAAACAACTCTGAATTTTTGTGGAAAAAATTTGTACTATGTTTGCTCATTCTGTACATTTGTGTCTATAAAATGAACTATAAAACTTGAATTCATGGTGACAAATATGGAAAAGCCATACGTGGTAGGTATGGATATCGGTGGAACAAATACGGTGTTTGGAGTGGTGGACCAAAGAGGCAATGTGCTTGCTACAGATTCCATCAAGACACAACTGTATCCGACCATTGAAGAGTATGTGGATGCGGTATGTGATAAATTGCTTCCGTTGATTGATTCTCAGGGTGGCGTCGGTAAGATTAAAGGAATGGGTGTCGGTGCTCCCAATGGAAACTATTATAAAGGAACGATTGAGATGGCCGCCAATCTTCCATGGAAAGGAATTATTCCGTTGGCCGCTCTTTTTGAAGAACGGTTGGGTGTTCCGGTCGCGTTGACCAATGATGCCAATGCGGCAGCTATCGGTGAAATGACTTATGGCGCTGCACGGGGCATGAAGGACTTCATTATGATTACCTTGGGCACCGGTGTGGGTAGTGGCATCGTGGTGAACGGTCAGTTGCTCTATGGTCATGATGGCTTTGCCGGCGAACTGGGACATGTGATTGTCCGTCGCGAAAACGGCCGTCAATGCGGATGTGGACGCAAGGGTTGCCTGGAAACTTATTGCTCGGCTACAGGGGTGGCACGTACGGCCCGCGAGTTTCTGGTGGCTCGTTCGGAACCGAGCTTGTTGCGCGAGATTCCTGCAGAAGAGATTGTTTCAAAAGATGTATATGATGCGGCCGTAAAGGGTGACAAGTTGGCTCAAGAGATATTCGAGTTTACGGGAACCATTTTGGGCGAAGCGTTGGCCGATTTTATTGCTTTCTCTAGTCCGGAAGCCATTGTGCTGTTCGGTGGCTTGGCCAAATCGGGCGATTATATCATGAATCCCATCCAGAAAGCGATGGATGAAACGGTGATGAAGATATATAAAGGAAAGACCAAGCTGCTGGTTTCGGAGCTGAAGGATGCCGATGCTGCCGTGTTAGGAGCCAGTGCGTTGGGATGGGAAGCGAAAGACTTATAATAAAAAAAGAAGAAGACTTCTCCATACAAAAAGTGGATGTACATTCAGTTGTACATCCACTTTCCATTATCTGATGGACTTTAAATCTTTCCTATCTTACCCATAAAGAGGATGACATTCGTGCTCTTTTCTTTGATGAAGTAAAGGAAAGGGCGATCTGCATGGAAATCGATGGGTTGAGGATTTACTTCATTACTGCTTGTCGGCGCAGTAATGATGGTAACGGCAGCCGCTTCCGTTCCGTTTTCATCCACACTGATGCTATTGCCCTGTAATACAGTAGAAAGGGTGAGCTCTTCATCCGAAAGTGAAGTGAAGTCGGCATTCTTCGAAAATGCTTTCACTATTCCCATTTCCTTCAAGGCGTTGGTCAGGTTGTCTGTTCGTCCTACTTTGAACTTGGGCAACTTCAGGTTAAGGAGTGTACTTTTCATTGCTTCAACCGCTTCCAGCCATTCTTCGCCGCTCAATCTCTCTATACATTCGTCTATACCCACACCTTCTTTAGGAAGCAATACCGTAAAGCCGAATGCATTGTTCCCATACTGTATTTCTGCCATTTCGAATGTTTCACTTTCCGAGTAAAGGAATCTGGTTTCATCCTTATGCATAAAGCTTGCTTCTTGCTGCTCTCCCTGAAAGGTGGTAAAGGTTCCTTCCTCTGTCTTTCTGAAAGGACTGTTCCATATTGCTTTGAAATACAGGGCATTTATCAGCAGCATGCGTTCTTCTGACGAAAGTTCCTTCAGAATGTCCTGGATGCATCCGTTGGTCTTCTCTTCACACCATTCGTTAATCAGGTCTACGGTCTTAGCCTCACTGAAGTCCTTCACCTTCACTTCTGCATCGAAGTTCTCTGTCAATGTTCCCGTAAAAGACTTCTTGGGGGTGAATCCTTCGTTCAGCCATACGGAGTTGGCAGTGCTGATAGTACTTGTATTATCCAAGTCATTCAGTTCCAACATCAACCTTTTGCTGAATGCATTCACATCTTCTACGGAAAATCCACTGAGACCTAATGATTCCATCAGTTCCTCTTGGGTTTCATTGGCGGCACCGTTGTTCAGCATGGAAAGTGCCATGGAAGCGCTGAGCGGTGAAAGTGCTATCTGTTCATTGCCGGCTATCGTTTTGTTGGCCGATTGGAGCAAGCGGATGGAGAAATCCACACTTTGTTTGGCGAGTTGTGCTTCCGTTTCGCTTAAGGCGATGTCTGCACGGGCTTCAAACCTTACTTCATTTTCATTCCCATTGTTTGATGCAGGTTCGTCGTTGTTACTACATCCCGAGAATGACAAGCCAATCATAATTGATAGGGCTGCTGCACTGATTTGTTGTAACGTCGTTCTCATAAGCGTTATTGTTATTTTTTTACTCTAAAATAATATATATCGTATTGATAATTCTGATTAGTGGTATTGTCTTGCTGCAAAGTCTCATTATTGTTATTTAATAAATAACTAATCGTATCCTCGTTAGTACAAGATGAGAATAAAACGGCTAAAGCTATAAACAATGACTTTCTCATAACTAGAAGTAATTAATATATTGTATATTCTCCAAAATAAATCTCATCATCCTTCGTTGCTATATAAATAGTATAAAAACCAAGATCTGTAGGTACAGACATAATTAAATTTACGTCTTCTGAATTATAAACATATTCACATATGACCCCAGATACTTGATTGGATATAATGATTTCTACTTCACCTAAATTTTCTTCAAAGGTAAAATGAAGAATACCTTCACTATGAGAACATATAATAGGAACGAATTCCGGCATGCGAGGATTTGTCCCTTCTTTGTTTTTTTTCTTTATAATTACATGTTTTTCTGCGTCCACTAATTTGTACGAGGTCCATAACTGAAATGCGTTTGTTCCTAATTAAATGCATAATAATAAAATAACTCTTTTCATCGCTTCTATTGTTATAATTTACTACAACAAATATAACGACAATATTTTCTTTTCTATCTTACAAACGAATTTATTTATCTGACAAATGACTTCTAATTAATTGATAATCAGTTTAACTTGAAATTTGTTTCTGACAATAGCTATTTTGCATCTGACATGTAGAGCAAACGTAGGAACAACTCTCGATGAGGCGCCTCTGATTCCTTGATTATTCTCTTTAAGCGTGTCCTTTTCTGATAAATGTTATCAGGAGTCAAACCTTTTATGAGTACACTGATGGTATGAGCAGAGAAGCCTATCAGATGGAAACATATCATTTGATAATCCCTTTCGTTTTTCAACTTAATTTCCGAACGTAATAATGACATGACATTTTCTTTGTGGCAATCCACTATCCTCTCTATTTCTTGATAACCGTTTCCATCTGCATAACTGGTCAGAAAGAGTTCCACTTCTTTCCGTAGTTTTTTATCGATAGATTTGTTCTCATCCGCTTCTATATAATAAAGACCGCCGAATTTATCTATCATGCTAAAGTGGATATCAAACATCTTTTGGATGACATTTGACATTTCTGTATGGTTGTTTGACAAGGTATTTCGGAGTTCCTCGTATGCCAAATGCATCCTGACGGTCTCTTTTTTCTTCTTTTTCGAAATGGCATAGAACAATAATATGACTAAAGCGGAAGCACCGATGGTCAATGTCCAATAGAGGTTGTTTCTCCATTTTGTCTCCCTCAAGTGAAGATTTTGAATTTCGAGCTCTTGTGTCAGATAGTCGCGCTGTATGGTAAGTACAGGCTGTTGCAAGTTTTTCCTGACACTTTTATCCTGTAGGAGTATCCCCGCTTCATAATCGCGCAAAGCGGATTTATAGTCATTCCTCGCTTTATGAATAATAGAAGAAGTTATATAACAATCTACACTATCTTCCAAGTTTTTGGCATAGTCCCAAGATTTCTTCATATATAAATCTGCGGTACTCAAATCTCCCTTTGCTAGATAAATCTCTACTACACAAGCCCAGAAATGCGAATCTCTTTCTTCAATATCATAAGCAGCTTTCAAGTCCACGAATATTTTTTCAGCTTCCAGCATTTGATCTTTCCTGACGAATGTCATCATTCTGTTCCCCAAAAGCATTCCTATTAGTGCAGAATCCCTAAGGTTTTCAGCTTCCGATATTATCACTTGATAGACCGAATCACTCTTTTCATAATCATTCATATTGTAATAAATGTCGGAATAGCCAAGCATTGCATATATACGATGCAAGTCCTTTCCGCTATTCTTATAGCATTCTTCCGCCTTGCGGTATGACTCCAAACTTTTCGGATAGTCATAACTATTCATATAGATGTCACCTATCTGATAATAGAGCATTCCAGCATAATAATCGTCTTGAAGTTCATCTACCAATTCTTCGGCCTTGGTATAAGCAAGCATGGCATTCAGATAATCTCCGGCATTGAAATGCACTCTACCTTTATAGTATAGAGAAAGGAAACGAGGACGCACGTCACCATGATTTCTATAATACTCAGCCGCTATATTGATGAGGGAGTCATTTTCTTTGTCAATGTAGTTTTTATCTTGTGCTTGCGTGTAAAGCAAGGCATAACGTGCACGATGATTTTGCGAAGTAAGTTTTTCAGCATCAATACCTTGAAGTAGGGTATAGGCTGAATCGGGAGCAGTTTCCATCAGCGAAGTGGCTTTGTCGAACACAGTGGAAACATTGGAATGGTCATTACAACTCAAAAAGAGTGTAATCCATATCAGCAGGATTATAGGCATGTATGATTTCATGTTCATAAATTATATAGAGCACGAATGGTGGGGTAGTTGCTAAATTGCGTTTCGCAATATATGCAAATTGTTAAACAAAACAAAATGTTTATGTATAAAATTATCCTTTTTAACTAAATTCGTATTCGATTGTGTATTTGGTTGTTATGCTAAGTATAAACGTTCGATTATTTTGATAGTGATAACTAAAATGGGATATCGGCTGTTGATGCGCTTTTGTTAAAGATTTTTAGTTTATCCATAAAACGCACGAGGAAGGTTCTGTGAGGGATATTCAACCGAGTCGATGATGCATATTATATGCATTGTCGGATGAACCATACAAAAAGGGAACACCCGAATGGATGCTCCCTTTTTATGTCGGAATTTTGAGTGTTCACATTACGAGTTAACTCTCTTTTCCTGGATTCTGGCCTTCTTACCGGTGAGTGCACGCAAGTAGTACAACTTAGCACGACGAACCTTACCGATCTTGTTCACTGTAATGCTGTCGATAGCCGGAGATTCCAATGGGAAAATACGTTCAACACCTACAGTACCAGACATCTTGCGAACGGTGAAACGCTTCTTGTCACCATGTCCAGCGATTTTGATAACTACACCACGGTACAACTGTACACGTTCCTTGTTACCTTCAACGATACGATATGCTACAGTTACAGTATCACCAGCCTTGAATGCGGGATGTTGCTTGCCAGTAGCAAATGCTTCTTCTGCAATTTTAATTAAATCCATTTTTTCTAATTATTAAATTGTTATCGTTACCAACACAACATATCATGTAACTCTTCATGACAGCGATTGTGCGGAAAGCGGGGCAAAGGTACTTGTTTTTTGTCATTCTTACAAATTTATTTGATTTATTTTGGAACAATATTGCTGATACTCTGTGTTTTTTGAGTAAATTTGAAAAGTTAATGCAAAAAGAAATGAAAAGAATAATTATATGGGCCGGGTGTTGTTTGTTGGCACTGTCTTCTTGGGCTCAAAACACTGAATTTGTAAGAAAGAGGGAGGTCTACCTTCAGGAGTGCGAGGCGTGGGTGAACGAAAGGTTGTCGGCTATGACTTTGAAAGAGAAGATAGGACAGCTCTTCATCCATACGGTGGAACCGGTCAGTACGCCACAAAACCGCAAAAACATTTTGGATGCGGTTAAGGATTGTCATATAGGAGGGTTGTTGTTTTCGGGCGGCCAGATGGTTGAACAGGTTAAGTTGACCAATTGGGCGCAGGAGATGGCGGAAATTCCTTTGATGATAACCTTTGACGGTGAATGGGGCTTGGCCATGCGACTGAAGAATACCACTTCTTTTCCGAAGAACAGGGTGTTGGGCTGTATACAGAACAATGATTTGTTGTATGAATACGGGAAGGAAGTGGCCCGTCAATGTCGGGAAATCGGAGTGCATGTGAACTTTGCACCGGTGGCCGATGTGGACAACAATCCTCGGAATCCGGTCATCAATACCCGTTCGTTTGGTGGCGATCCTCGGAATGTGGCCGAAAAGGTCGTGGCATATTCCAAGGGCTTGGAAGATGGTGGGGTATTGGCTGTATGTAAACATTTCCCGGGTCATGGAGATACCAATGTGGATTCTCATAAGGCATTGCCTGTCCTGAACTTTACTCGTGAGCGTCTGGATAGCATTGAGCTGTATCCGTTCCGTGAAGCGATAAAGGCTGGCGTGTCAGGGGTGATGGTCGGACACCTGGAGGTGCCGGCTATCAGTGCTGTGACGGCATCCTTGTCTTCGGAAATGATAGATTTTCTTCGTGGTGAGTTGGGCTTTGATGGATTGGTCTTTACCGATGCCTTGGAGATGAAGGGTGTGTCGGGCAATACGAATGTATGTGCACGGGCTTTGATGGCAGGAAATGATTTGTTGTTGGCTCCCAGAAATCTGAAAAGAGAATTGGATGGAGTGCTGAAAGCGGTAAAGGAAGGCAAACTGACCGAACAACAGATAACGGAGAAGTGTCGTAGGGTGTTGATATATAAATATTTGTTGGGCTTGAGCACTCGGCCTCAAATCCAATTGTCCGGTTTGGAACAACGCTTGAACACTCCTGCTTCCTTGGATTTGTTGGCCCGATTGGAAAAGGAAGCCTTGACGGTGGTCAGCAATGATGGAGGAATCTTGCCGATGGAAATGCCTTTGCAGGGTACGGCCTTGCTGAATATCGGGAAGCCATCTTCCGGATTCTTGTTTCAGAATCGTTTGCAACGTTATATGACTTTGACATCCATCAATGCCCATCCCGATTCCATTGCTGCTCTTCGCAAGCGTTTGGCTGGTTTCAACAGAGTGGTTGTTGCGATTTATACGGAAAAATACGAGCCTTACAGGAGTATGCTTCATGCCTTGTCCAAGGAGATTCCGGTTGTTTATGCCTATCTGACTCCGATGAAGCGCATCGACAATAAGGGAAGTTATTGGTGCGATGCAGCGGCCGTAGTCATGGGTCATTCTTCGAGCAAAACCGTTCAGGAGCATATGGCCGATGTGCTGGTGGGTAGAGAGAAAGCTTTGGGACGCCTGTCCGTCGAGGTGAAAGGGTATCGGATGCCCGGAGAGGGTGTAGTGCTGGATTTGCAAGAAACAAAAGTATATCGCCCGGAAGATTATGGTATGGATGCAACCGTCTTGGCGCAAATAGACAAGATTGCTATGGAAGGTATTGAGGCGGAAGCCTATCCGGGATGTCAAATACAGATATGGAAGGATGGGGCACCTGTATATGACAAATGCTTCGGCCATTTTACTTATGCGAAGAAGCGAAAGGTGCAAGCGGACGACCTGTATGATGTCGCTTCGTTGACAAAGACCACCGCTACTTTATTGGCCGTCATGAAACTCTACGACCAGGGAAAGTTTGGATTGACGGATAAGATTTCGAAATATGTGCCGGAGTTGAAAGATAGCCCCAAAGGAAACATTGTCATTGAAGACTTGCTGATGCACCAGTCGGGACTCCCGGCTTTTTGGCCTTTCTATCGGGAGGCAATCGATGACAGCAGTTATCAAGCTCCTTTTGTAAAAGCCAGACGTGACGCCAATCATGCCACTCAGATAGATACCCGTTCCTGGGTAGCCAGTTCCTTTGAATATAAAAAGGAGTGGGTGTCGCCGGTACAAACTTCGGAGCATTCTTTGCAAATCGCTGAAGGACTTTATGTTAGCCCGGCTTTTTCAAAGCGTATGCTTGAGATGATTGCTTCGGATGAAATCCAATTAAGAAGTAGGGCATACCGCTATAGTTGCTTGAACTTCATGTTGTTGAAGGAAATGGTGGAAAACATTTCGGGTATGCCGATGGATGCTTACTTGGATAAGGAATTTTATCAGCCGATGGGGATGAACCATACCTCGTATCGTCCTTTACGCCGTTTCAAGAAAGAACAGATTGTCCCTACGGTGGAGAAGGACTATTTGCGTAATTATCAGACGTTGCAGGGATATGTGCATGATGAGATTGCGGCCTTTATGGGGGGCGTTTCCGGCAATGCAGGGTTGTTCTCAACGGCGGAGGATGTAGCAAAGGTGTATCAGATGTTGGTGGATAAGGGTATTTATAAAGGCAAGAGGTATTTCAGTCTGGAGACTTGCAATCTGTTCCTGACTCACACCTCCCGCATAAGCCGGAGGGGCCTTGGCTTTGACAAACCTGATACGAAAGATGTGGCTAAAAATCCTTGTGCGGAGGAGGCTCCAGCGGAAGTCTTTGGACATACGGGCTTTACGGGCACCTGTGCTTGGGCCGATCCGAAGAACCGTTTGGTGTTTGTTTTCATAAGCAATCGAATCTATCCAAGAGTGTTTGACCATAAGAAGCTGATGTCATTGAATATCCGCCCCCGTATTCAACAGGTTATGTATCAGTCCTTGATAAAGTGAAAATATTTAGAATAAGTACAAATTACTTAAAATTGTAATGTCGATATGACAATTGATGCGGAAAAAGCGTATCTTTGTTTCCGTAATTAGTACTAATAACTTTAATATTAAGAAAAATGGCTTACGTAATTAGTGACGATTGTATCGCTTGCGGTACTTGTATCGACGAATGTCCTGTTGGAGCAATCTCTGAAGGTGATAAGTATTCTATCAACCCTGATGTTTGTACAGAATGTGGCACTTGCGCTGATGCTTGTCCGTCTGAAGCTATTAGCTTGGGCTAATATACAATCATTGAAAGACTATGCGGCCGCCCTGTTGGGTGGCCGTTTTTTTATCCTTGTCCTTCTGCAACAAAAAAGGCGAACTCTCTAAAGTCCGCCTTTTCTATTTGTATGTTTGTTTTCTTATTTCAACTTGGCTAATGCTTCCTTGATACGACGCATTGCTTCCACGATGTTTTCGTCAGAGGTTGCATAACTCATGCGGATGCATTCAGGTGAGCCGAAAGAGGTACCGCCTACACAGGCCACATGACCTTCTTCCAACAAATACATCGCCAAATCATCGGCGTTGTTGATGGTACGTCCGTCTACCGACTTGCCATAGAATGAATCACATTTCGGGAAGAGGTAGAAGGCACCTTGTGGGTTGTTCACTTCAAAGCCCGGGATTTCCTTGGCCAATTGTACAATCAGGTTACGACGACGTTCGAATGCCTGACGCATTTCTTCCACCGGTGCTTGGGTACCTGTATAAGCGGCTTCTGCAGCTTTTTGAGATACAGAACAAGGACCTGAAGTGTATTGGCCCTGCAACTTGTTGATGGCCTTCACCAACCATTCGGGACCTGCAACGAAACCAATACGCCAACCGGTCATGGCGTATGCCTTTGATACACCGTTCACGATGATGACGCGATCGTGTACTTCATTGAATTGGGCGATGCTTTCGTGCTTGCCTACATAGTTGATGTGTTCGTAGATTTCGTCAGCGATGATGTATACTTGTGGGTACTTGGCCAGCACTTCAGCCAATCCCTTCAATTCTTCCTTGCTATATACCGAGCCGGTAGGATTTGATGGCGAACAAAGAATCAATGCCTTGGTCTTCGGAGTGATGGCTGCTTCGAGTTGGGCAGGTGTAATCTTGAAATCCTGGTCGATGCCAGCTGTTACGATAACCGGAGTACCATCAGCCATCTTTACCATTTCCGGATAACTAACCCAATAGGGAGCAGGAACAATAACTTCGTCCCCTTCGTTAACCAATACCATGATGGCGTTGCAAACCGATTGCTTGGCACCGTTGGCGCAAGAGATCTGTGCAGCGGTGTAATCCAATCCGTTTTCGTTCTTCAGCTTGGCCACGATGGCGTTGCGAAGTGCCGGGTATCCCGGTACGGGGGAATATCTGGAGAAATTGTCGTCGATAGCCTGTTTAGCTGCTTCTTTAATGTGGTCGGGTGTATTGAAGTCGGGTTCACCTACACTCAAGTTGATGACATCTACACCTTGGGCTTTCAATTCGCTACTCTTTTGCGACATGGCAAGCGTGGCCGAAGGTGACAAGCGGTTCAGACGATCTGATAATTGGTTCATAACTGTTCTTTATTTATTTTAATAATTTGTCTGCAAAATAAGCAATAATATTTGAAATATGAAAGCGAAATCACTTGTTGAAATGCAATGTGTGTCCCATTCTGTCTTTTTTTGTTTGAAGGTAACGCTCGTTGTATTGGTTGGGCGTAATTTCGATGGCTACGTTCTCGACAACGGAAAGTCCATAGGATTCCAAACCTACACGCTTCACGGGGTTGTTGGTGATGAGACGCATCTGGGTTACTCCGATGCTGCGAAGTATCTCGGCACCAACGCCATAATCGCGTTCGTCTGCCTGATGTCCCAAACAAATGTTGGCATCTACGGTGTCCATACCGTCTTCCTGCAATTTGTATGCTTTCATCTTTTCCATGAGTCCGATGCCTCGTCCTTCTTGTATGAGGTATACTACGGCGCCTTTCCCTTCTTTTTCAATCATTCTCAAGGCACTGTGGAGCTGGTCACCACAATCGCATCGTTTGGAGCCGAAGATGTCTCCAGTCGCACAGGAGGAATGAACGCGTACCAATACGGCTTCGTCGGGCTTGATTTCGCCCTTGATGATGGCGATGTGTTCCAATCCGTTGCTTTTCTGGCGGAAGGGGATAAGTCGGAAGTGTCCGTATTCGGTGGGCATGTCGACTTCCACGCCTTTCTCTACCAGCGATTCTTGAGTGAGGCGGTAGGCTATCAGGTCGCGGATGGAGATAATCTTGATGCCGAATTCCTTGGACTTTTCCATGAGTTGGGGCATACGGGCCATGGTGCCGTCCTCGTTCATGATTTCGATGAGGGCAGCTGCGGGCTGCAAGCCTGCCAGGCGAGCCATGTCAATGGCGGCCTCGGTGTGGCCGGCGCGTTTCAGTACGCCCTTGTCCTGTGCATAAAGCGGGTTGATGTGGCCGGGACGTCCAAAGGTGCTGGAGGTGGAGGTTGGGTCAGCCAATGCTTGGATGGTGGCGGCGCGGTCGTGTGCCGATACACCGGTAGTACACCCTTCCAGTTTGTCTATGGTGACGGTAAAGGGAGTGCCGAGAATGGAGGTGTTGTTGCTGACTTGCTTGTCAAGCTCCAATTCCATGCATCGCTTCATGGTGATGGGTGCGCAAAGTACGCCCCGTCCTTCCTTCAGCATGAAGTTGACCTTCTCCGGAGTTATCTTTTCTGCTGCAACGATGAAGTCGCCTTCGTTCTCGCGGTCTTCGTCATCGACAACGATGATGAATTTGCCTTCTCGAAAATCGGCGATGGCTTCTTCGATTGTATTCAGTTTGAATGCTTCCATATGCTATTTGTCTAATGATTTTTCTTTGATTGTTTGTTGGATTTCCTGGTTGTTTCGGATGATTTTCTTCAAGTCCTTGTCCAGACGTTTGCTGAAAAGCCAGATGCGGATGTAGAAGAAGATTCCGACGGGCACTACCAGCCCGGCCAATATGTTGAGCCCCTGCTTGTCGGACGGGCTCTTGTGAGCGGATGTCGACAGGATGGGGTAGTTGTTCAGATAGTTCAGCAATACGCCATCCTTGCTGTTGGAGAGTTCCTCTATCACTTGCTCCATCTGTTTGCTCAGTTCGGCTATGGCGTCATCGTGTCCATGGTTGGTAAATACCTTATAATAATTGGGAGCACTGGTTAGGCGGTGCTTCCCTAAATAGTCCTGACATTGTCCGGTCAATCCGTCCAGACGATGGCTGATGTTCGGATAGTTGGGGTCTTCGATGATGACTTCTTTCTTGATGAGATGGCGCGAAGGGCGCAATCCGAACAACCAACGGAAGACGTTGAGATAAGCGTCGGGGTTGAATACGGCCGAATCCTTGTTTGACTTGTAGGTGAAGAATATGCCGATGGGGGTCAGTACGAGTGTACTCATCCACACGCCTAATATCATGTTCATCTCACCGCTCTTGGCCAAACGGGTGGCACCCGAGTCGATGATGTAGTACAATACGAAGATGATGACTGATATGACTACCGGCAACCCGAGCCCTCCCTTGCGGATGATGGCTCCAAGTGGGGCTCCGATGAAGAAGAACATCAGACAGCTGAGTGAGAGAGTTATCTTCTGATGCCAGGCTGCTTGGTGCTTTCTTAAGTTGGAATCGGTGTCTTTTACTTGCAGGCTTCGTACTTTCCAGTCGTTGGCTGTCGAGTTCATGCGTTCAGAAGCATGACTGATGGCCCTTTCCTTTTCGGCTATGGTGTACGAATCGAAGAGGCTGTCTATGTTGATGACGGTTGCCACGTTGCCCGAATTCAACTTTAAGGAATCCTTGTGGGTGATGATATTGTCGGCGTAGGTGTTACGGCTGACTTCCCGATAGTAGGAGCGTCCGATACTGTCGGCCCTGTAACTGAGCGAATCGATGGTTTGGCTGATGGCCGCCATGTTCTTGCTGTCGTGTCGGTTGGTGATGACTTCGGTGTTATCTATCATGCTGAATCCCCCGTCGAACTCGATGATGATGTGTTTTTCGCGGAAGGTCTCCCGGCGGTAGGGCACGTTTTGTGCGGCGATGGTTTGCGATTTCAGATTCTCAAACTGCTCTCCGTTGTACAGGTGTAGCTGGAGGTGCTGCTTGTCGGCGGTCATTTCCATCTTTCCTTCGGCAGCCCAGATGATGTGTGCATTCTCAAATCCTTCTGAAAAGTTGTAGATGAGCACATCCTTCATGATGCCGGTTTCGCGGTCCTTCTGTTTTACATAGATGTTGTATCCGTCTATTTCGTCGTAGAAAACGCTTTCGGGGATGTCGAGTTCGGGCGAAGTCTGCTTCATGGACACGAGCAGGTGCCAGAGCTTTGACTGTGCTTGGGGTGCCACGACATTCTGGAAGTAAAAGGACATGCAGCTCAGGAATACGCAGAAGATGACCAGCGGACGGATGATGCGTAACAACGGGATGCCGGCTGCTTTCATGGAGAGTAGCTCAAACCGTTCGCCGAAGTTTCCGAAGGTGATGAGTGCGGCCAGCAGGATAGCCAAAGGCATGGAAAGGGGGATAAGTGTAAGCCCCGAGTAGTAGAAGAACTGCACCAATACGCTCATCTCAAGCCCTTTACCCACCAATTCGTCTACATATCTCCACAGGAACTGCATCATGAAGATGAAGAGGCAGATGAAGAATGTTCCGGCAAATAGGAGCAGGAAACTCTTGAGGATGAACAGGTCTAATTTCTTTATGCGCAGCATGCTTCTTTTAAATCCAACTTTCAAAGCGCAAAATTAGCATAAAAAATGCAGAGCGCACGTATGTTTTTACGATTTTTAGAGATTATAGCCCGCTTACTCGTCTCATTTTCTCGATGTCCGAATCCCAAAGGTCCTTTTGGTCTTCTATTTCGTCGGGTTCGGCCCAGTCGGTAATTTCCAGCATGAGGTCTTCTGTCAGCTCGTTGTATATCATTCTCAGCTCGAAGTAGGTCTTCTTGTCTTCGTCGTCCAGCCAATGGAAACGTATGTGGCTGTTTTGGCGTATGCCTACTATCTCTGCCTCGCGCATTTCGGTCTTTCCCCATTGGAAGGTGTATGTCTTCTCGTGTACGCTCACTCGGTCGGCAAACCAGGTTTCAAGCCCAGACGGAGTACTGATAATCGACCATACGATGTTTGCTGAACCCGCTTTGAGCATGTATTCCATGTGTATCTTTTCTTTTCCCATGTGTTTTTCATTTAAGTTCATGGTGCCAAGATAAGCTATTTTTTTGGGATGACACCTATATATGTGTATATTTTTTCGTTAAATGTTCAATTAAAAGTTTCCATTAAACTTGTAAAATTGAAAATAACCTTCTATCTTTGCACCCGCAAATCAGAAATGATGGCGGGATAGCTCAGCTGGTTAGAGCGCATGATTCATAATCATGAGGTCCCCGGTTCAATCCCGGGTCCCGCTACGAAAGAAAGATTTTGCCGTTGGGTGGCTTCCACGCCTGGCGGTTTTTTATTGGAAGATGGCGGGATAGCTCAGCTGGTTAGAGCGCATGATTCATAATCATGAGGTCCCCGGTTCAATCCCGGGTCCCGCTACATAGAGAGGATGTTTAGGCATCCTCTTTTTTGTGTATATCCCTGCCTTCCTGCCGGGCTTTTAAAAAAGGGTGACCAGCGCATTACTTTCCTCCGACCAGCGCATTACTCTCCTCCGACCAGCATATTACTTTCCTCCGAGCAGCATGTTATTCTCTTGGTCACCAAGTGAAGCCTTTTCTGGTAGGCATGCCGTTGTATGCTCTTTCCGAAGTGTTGAAACACTCCTTCTGAAAGCTTCCCAATAGGATGTTTCGAGTTATTTATTTACATTTATGATTTATTAACGCAGAATATTGGGTGTTAACGAATTTAATTAGTTTGTTTGCAAAACGAAAACAATTAGTTAGAATATGAAGATAGCATTGAGCCCGAAGGAAGAGATTATTATGAACCTGTTGTGGGAGCATGGCCCCATGTTCGTAAACGAAATGCTGGAGTATTATGATGAACCCCGTCCGCACTTCAATACGGTGTCCACTTTTGTACGTGGATTGGAAAAGAAAGGGTTGATAGCCCACAAGTCCTGTGGCATTTCCCATCAGTATTATGCGGCGGTCAGCCGTGAGGAGTTCAACAAGTCGACGCTGAAGAATGTCATCAGCAAGTATTTCAACAACTCCTATTTAGGTCTTGTCTCGTCACTCGTCAAGGAAGAACAGATTTCAATTGACGAACTGAAGGAACTGATCAACGAAGTGGAGAAAGCCAACAAGTCCTAATCTGTTTTTGGAGTCTGCTATATGGGAACATTTTTTGTATATATCATCAAGTCGGCCTTTTGTCTGGCTTTGTTCTACTTGTTCTACCGCCTGTTGCTGAGCAAGGAGACATTCCATCGGTTCAACCGCATCGCCCTGCTGGGCTTGCTTGCCTTGTCTTGCCTGATCCCTTTGGTGGAGGTCAGCTCGGGGGCGACCAATGAAATCAGTCGTCAGTTCCTCACCCTGGAGGAGATGCTGATGATGGCGGAACTGAACTCGGGCGAAGTGGTGGAGGCTGCATCCGCTCCCCTTTGGGGTTGGAAGGAAGTGCTACTTCTCCTATATATAATAGGTATTGTGTTTTTCCTCGTCCGCAATCTCTGGTCGTTGGCGCGGATGATTGGCTTGATAGACGGTTGCAAGAAGGAACGCCTCGACGATGGGGTGCTGCTCTTCACCCACAACAAGTCCATTGCTCCCTTCAGTTGGATGAAGTGCATTGTCCTGTCTGAAAAGGATTTGGCCGAAGGGGGAGAGGCCATACTGACGCACGAGAGGGCGCACATCCGCAACCGCCATTCGTGGGACTTGCTCCTGGCCGATGTGTGCGTGTTCTTCCAGTGGTTCAATCCAGCGGCATGGCTCTTGAAGCAGGAACTGCAGAACATCCACGAGTACGAGGCCGACGAGTGGGTTATCAACCAAGGCATCGATGCAAAGAAATATCAACTATTATTAATTAAAAAAGCTGTTGGCACAAGGCTCTACTCTATGGCCAACAGCCTGAATCACAGTTCACTTAAAAAGCGAATAGCTATGATGATCAAGAAAAAATCAAATCCGTGGGCACGCTTGAAGTATCTGTACATACTTCCGTTGGCAGCTGTTTCAGTGGCTGCATTTGCCCGTCCCGAAGTCTCCAGCTCGCTCGAGGAGATTTCAAGTGTCAAAGTTAATGATTTGGCTTCAATTATGAAAGCCGATGAAGGAAAAAATGTGGCAACCCCTTCGAAAAAGAAGGTGAAGGTGGCTGGAAAGGTGGTGGAAGAGAAGAATGGAAATCCCCTTTCGGGCGTGAGTGTCATCATTCGCGGTTCCAGCAATGGCACGCTGGCCATCGATGGCAAGTTCTCCATCGACTGCAACGAAGGCGATGTGCTGATGTTCTCTTACGTGGGTATGCAGACGCAATCGGTCATTGTGCCTGAGGCTGGCTCTGAATCGATGGTCATTAGTATGAAG
Organism: Bacteroidaceae bacterium; assembly: GCA_017503235.1. Classification (GTDB taxonomy): domain Bacteria; phylum Bacteroidota; class Bacteroidia; order Bacteroidales; family Bacteroidaceae; genus Phocaeicola. Next base: position 23,258 of record JAFVTL010000025.1, read on the forward strand.
GAAGAAGTGCAGAATCTGGAAGAAATGGTGATTGTGGGGTATGCTTCCAATGGTGAAGGTACTGTTCTTGATGGTAAGACCCATAAAAAAGTGGAACAAGTGACCGAAATTCATACTCCAAAGGATGAAAACGGCGAACAGCTCATCTTCCAGGTGGTGGAAGAAATGCCAAGTTTTCCCGGTGGTATGAACGAATGCATGATGTTCCTTGCCAAGAATATGCGATATCCCGTAGCTGCCCAAAAAGCCAAGATTGAGGGCCGTGTCATTGTTCAGTTTGTAGTGGACAGAGATGGCTCCATCAAGGATACCCAAGTGGTGCGTAGTGTCTCTCCTGAGCTCGATGCCGAAGCTGTTCGCGTAGTCAGCTCGATGCCGAAATGGAACCCGGGCAAACAGCGTGGCAAGGCGGTAGCCGTGAAGTACACCATGCCGGTGATGTTCCGCTTGCAAAAGC